>CAYUFO010000017.1:0-14487 GCA_964443985.1 uncultured archaeon
AATTCGTCGCCCACGTGGAACGCTGCCGGGAGGGCTACGACAAATGCCAGTACCCGGACGTGCCCGAAGACGATCGCTACCGCATGTACTGGACCAAGGGCGACCACAACCTGGGAAGCGACCAGTGCAGCAAGAACGGCGGCATCTCGATTCCCGTCAACGAGGCCCAGATAACGAGCCGGGCGCTCTTGCGGCTCCCCTACGTCGGCTACCTCAAGATCATCCTCAACGCCTTCCTGCAGCTCCTCTTCTTCTGGGTGTAGCATGGACCTTGACGACGTCCTCGCAGCCGAGCGGCTATGCATCGTCTGCGTCGGCAACGAGCTCGCAGGCGACGACGGCGCGGGCCCCCTCCTCTATGAGAAGATCCACTGCCTTCGAAACGAACGGCTCCACATCATCGATGCGAGAACGGTTCCCGAGAATTTCCTCGGCCCCCTCATCGAGTTCCGTCCAGATGTCGCCCTCGTCATCGATGCGGCGGACTTTGGGGGAACGCCGGGGGAATCGAGGTTCATCAAAGGAGAAGAGATAGGGAACTTCTCGGTGTCGAGCCACGGGGGCAACCTCGGCCTCATCGAACGCTACCTCGGTGAAAACGGCATCCGAACCTATTTTTTGGGCGTTCAGCCGAAGCAGACCGATATTGGGGTGAAGGTGAGCGCAGAAGTCGCGCAATCCGTTGACGGCCTAGCCAAAGAAATCACCGCACGGACAGAACGTCACCTGAAGTAGTCGGTGGGGAACCGCAGGTAGCCGTAGTGGACGAGGGCGACGACGAGCACCGTGTAGAGCACCGACAGGGCTACGTCCTGAAGAATCTGTTTTCGGCGCTGATGCTTCGTATCCTCGTCGGCGACGATGTCTTCGACGCCGTGATGCAAGAGCAGGAATCCGACGACGTTGGTTATCCAGTAGCCCACGACCATGGCTGGCAGGAAGAGGGAGCGGGAAACGAATGCGAAAGGCATGGCGAAGACGTAGGCGAGGGGGATGTTGACGACGAGGTCGTTCCACCACGACACCGGCGACAGCACGTAGCCGATAAACGCCCGGATGCCTCCCTTCTCTTTCCGGCTCAAATCTAAATTCACGTCAATCCTCTGCTCCAAGTTCTTTCGCCAGAGCTAATAAACGAGTGGGTTGGAAGAGGACATGCAAGGAAATGGCAGGATAAAGGAAGACCGGAGGAAAGCAGCGGGCTTCGATGCGAATAGACTACTTCCCGGCGACCTTCTTCTTGACCTTCTCGAGCGTTGCGGCCAGCGAGTCGCCTTCCTTCATGGGCTCGCAGATGAGGCCGGCATCTTCGTAGGCTTTGAGGTCTTGTTCGCTGTAGACGGGGGCGTCGACCTTGATGGTCTCATCGCCAGGGTTGCCGACGACGACGTCGCGGTAGGACAGCCCCGCAACGGATTCGACGATGTAGCCGCCGAGGTTGAAGACGAGCTTGGGTTCGATGCTTATCTTGGTCATTTTGGCTTAGACGAGGTAGGTGAGGCCGATGACGACGATGCCTGCTATGGTCCCCGAAATCGAGATGGGGTAAATCTGGCGGAAGGTGAGGACGGGGCTGAAGGCGCGAAGCACGGCGGCGCCCGCCGGCAAAGCGAAGCAGAGCGCGACGTGGATGAGGAAGGGTCCGACCAGCCTGACGTCGAGTGGGAGTCCGATGAAGAAGGCGACGAAGAGGCTCGCCATCGTGAACGAAAGCAGCGCGTTGAGGAGGTAGGCGAGCGCCCGCCAGAGGGCGGCGTACTCCATGATGGGTCCCTCGATGACGTCGACCTTGGGCTTGATGATGTCGAAGGGGCGGTTGTTGGTGACGATGTTGAAGCCCAAAAAGTAGAGGATGGCGGCAAGAAGACCGGGAAGCGTGAAGAGGAGTGGCTTGAGGCTCGAAAGCATCTCGACGGTGTCGGAAAGCGAAACGACAAAGGATCCGGTGGTGCCGGTGGTGACGGATTCGACGAGATAGGACCGATAGGCGGGATTCTGCATGACGACGACGTCGCCGACGGCGATGGAGGATGCCATGACGAAGGGGATGAACATGGCCAGATACAGGGGGAAGCTGCCGACGGTCACCATTTTGAGGGCTCTGAGTGCTGCCTGACCCTCTATGCCGGCAAGCGGCGCGTCCCTGAAGCGAGCGCCTTCGACGCGGTCCTCGGTGGGGTGCGTGGCGCTCATCACCGAGCGGGAGAAATTGCCCATGAAAAGATACATGACCTCCTCGACCTTCAGCAATCCGACGAGGGCGAAGAGGCTGCCGAAGCCGAGGACGCCCCACCAGTAGGGCGTCGAGAAGAGGAGGATGGCGGTGACGGAGGCGAGCGACACGACGACGAAGGCATGGTAGAAGCCGGGCCCCGGCGAGTTGGGGGTGATGCGCTTCTTGTAGGCGAACTTGATGATGCTCCAAAAGCCGGGAGTGAATAGGGGGGGACCGATGCGCTGCTGGATGCGAGCATGTATCTTCCGCTCGAAGCCGGGGAGGATGCTCGCAACGAACGCCGCGATGGCGAGCGTGACGACGCTGTAGACGACGAGCTCGGCTATCATCTGCGGTACCTCCGCTTGATGTCGTCATACGAGAGGACGCGCTCGCGGCCACCGCGGTCGGCATCGACGACGATGGCACGGTTGGCGCAGCACAGGCAGGGGTCGCAGCTTGCGATGGTGAGGATGGCGTCGGTGAGGTGGTCGCCAATCGCTGCCTCCTCGACGGGGCCGAGCGTCGTGGTCGTGGGCGGCCTGATCTTATAGCTTCGCACCCTGCCCTCGTCGTCAAGAGACAGCGAGTGATAGAGCTCGCCGCGGGGCGCCTCCATGTAGGATTTTACGAAGCCCGAGGCCTTGGGCTCCCAGGGGACGACGAGGTCGCCTTCGGGGAGGTCGGCGAGTAACTGTTCGATTATCTTTACGGATTCGAAGACCTCGAGGGCGCGGCTGACGACGCGGGCCTTGTTGTCGCCGTCTTCGAGGACTATCATGTCGAAGTCGATGCCGTCGTATTCGGGGATGTCCTTGCGCCAGTCTTTTGCGACGCCGCTCGCCCGCGCCGTGGGGCCGACGCAGTGGAGTTTTTCGGCGACCTTCTTATCGAGTATGCCGGTGCCCGCCACGCGGCTTGCGATGAGGGGGTCGGCGAGGATGCGGTCGACGTAGGCGGTGATGGCCTCCTTGGCGCCCGTGAACGCGCGCTCGACGACGGAGAGCACCTTCGGGGTGATGTCGCAGCGGGGGCGGACGCCGCCGATGATGGGAGCGCCGTAGTGGACGCGGTTGCCGGTGAAGGCCTCGCAGACGCTCATGATGGGCTCGCGGAGCGCGAACGACCGGTAGCCGAAGGTCTCGTGGCCGAGGACCTCGAAGGCGTGGCCGAAGAAGAGGGTGTGGCTGTGCAGGCGCTCGAGCTCGGCGACGAGGATGCGCAATGCGTTGGCGCGCTCGCTGACCTCGACGTCGAGGGCCATCTCGGAGACCCGGCAGCTGTTCCACAAGTGGATGCCGGAACAGATGCCGCAGATGCGCTCGGTGACCATGTTGGCGTTCTGGATGGGCAGGCCCTCGAGGATGCGCTCGACGCCGCGGTGGGCGGCGTTGAAGGTGACTTCGCAGTCGGTGACGACTTCGTCTTCGACGAGGAACCGTATCCTGAAGGGCTCAAGGAGCGCGGGGTGGACGGTTCCGACGGGTACTTCGACTTCCATTTTGTAGTTAATCCAATAGCTTGGGGATGACGGCGGCGACGCCCGCGATGATGTCTTCGGGCCGCGGCGGACAGCCGGGGACGGTGGCGTCGACGGGGATGTGCTTGGCGAGCGGTGCGAGGACGTGGTCGGCGGGGCCGAGCTCGCCGTGGATATTGGCGTAGACGTCGCCTTTTATGGGGCAGCTGCCGACCTGGGCGACCGCTTTTGGTTCGGGGATGGCCTCATAGATCTTTTTGAGGGGCTCCTTCATCCGCTTGGTGACGGCGCCGGTGACGACGAGGATGTCGGCTTCGCGGGGATTGAAGGTCAGCATGACGCGGTACTGCTCGAGGTCGTAGTAGGGGGAGAGCACGGCGTTGAGGACTTCGATGTCGCAGCCGTTGCAGCCGCCACTGTAGACGAGCATGACGTGGATGGCTTTTTTGCGGGAGGTGTTTTTGAGCATTTTATCTTTTTTCTGGCATGTCGACGGTGTACTCCTGCGGCCTGATGCCCCGGGGATGGATGGCGGATTCCTTTTTCATCTTGGTGAAGACGGGGCAGACGTCGTGGCACTGGAAGCAGTACACGCACTTGACGTGGTTGAGCTCGGGGAAGTTTTTTTCCTTGTCGTGTCGGTTGCGGGGGTCGTCTGCCCGCATGGGCACCATCTCGATGGCGTCGACGGGGCATTGGCGGGCGCACATGCCGCAGCTGATGCACGTCTCGTAGTTGACGGTCTCGATGGGGGGTACCGTGCCTGCGAGGATGGTGTCGCGGAAGGTGGTGTTGGTGAGGCGGTCGGCGCCGAAGGCGATGCGGACGGCGTTGCGGTAGCAGCCGCCGACGGTGAGCTTGACGAAGTTGGCGATGCGGTTCATCTGCCACCTCCCATCTGCATGCCGCTGCCGATGAGGGCGCCGATGAGGGCGGCGACGTAGACCGAGGCGAAGCTGAAGACGTCGAGGCCGTGGTAGTGGGTGTAGAAGGGATAGGGGCCGAGCATCCATGCGAGGAGGACGCCTGCCGCGAAGACGGCGATGACGGTGCCCATATGGAAGGTCTTCGCCAACTGGACGCGTGACCCGTAGACGGCGCCGAGCAGGACCGCGCCGGCGTAGATGAGGAAGAAGAGGGGATTCATTCCTCCACCCCCAATAGGACGAGGAGCAGCGTGGAGAGTCCCGCTGAGACCTTGAGGAAGATGGCGATGTTGAGGTAGGGGATGATGCCCGCACCTGTGGCATCGGGATAGTTGAGGAGAGTGGCGATGCCCGTGGGAGCGAGGGCGTAGAGGTTGGTGCCGACGTTGTAGAGGTAGCTGCCGCCGTAGAAGAGGCCCAAAAGACCGATGAAGAGGTAGGCGAGGAGCCCGACGCTCTCGAGCGTGGTGAGGAAACGGTGGCCGAAGCGCATGATGCTCTTTCTCCCGTAGACGGCTAGCGAGAGCAGGGTCGCGGCCGCGATGATGGAGCCGCCCTGGAAGCCGCCGCCGGGGGTGATGTGGCCGCCGAGGGTGACGTAGACGCCGAGGGCGATGAGCAACAGGACGAGGGCGGGCGTCGTCACGTCGAGGATGGTGGAGGGGGCTTCGTCCTCTGCGGCCTTCTTCTTCTCGTCGGCCATCGGGGCGAAGAGCTGGCCGCGGCCGAAAATCAGGGCGGTGGCGATGACGCCGGAAACGAGGATGATGGCTTCGCCGAGGGTGTCGAAGGCGCGCCAGTCGAAGAGGACGACGGTGACCATGTTGGGGGCGATGGCGGGGCCGAGGCGGTTGTAGAGCTCGCTGACGCCTGGCTCGATCAAGTCGCTCGCGTCCAGGAGGGTGGCGAGGAAGAGGCCGGCGACGAGCAGATAGAAGGCTCCCGCTATGATGGTCCGTGCTTCCCGGTGGATCCCCTTCGTTGCTGGGTCGGTCATGGTTTTTCTATACTCCGACGATGAGGAGGATGGCGCCGAGGCCTGCGAGCAGGTAGAAGAGCATGGTGTCGAAGGCGGTGGCGTTTTCCTCCTGGAATATTTGTATGATGGGAGTGGCGCGGGCGATGCCGGCGACGATGAGGACGAGGGCGGGGAGGATGAGGCTTGGGGCCGCGGTCCGTGCGAGGAGCAGGCCGCCCAGGCCGATGAGGAGTATGGCGAGGAGCTCGCCGGTCATGGAGCCGATGAACTTGGCTGCAGGGTCTTTCTCCTTGGGGCGCTCCCGTATGGTGTCGTAGAGGCCGTTCACGGCAGCCACCCCATGATGACGGGCATCGGTAGTTTGTCGAGGATGAACTGGGGGTAAAGGCCGATGAGCAGGCAGCAGGCCAAAAGGAAGAGGAAGGCGAAGAGTGTGCCGGCGGGGGTGTCCTTGGCGACGGTCTTCGTGGTGGGCACGCCGAGGAAGATGAGGTAGAAGGCGCGCGAGAGGGCGACGAAGGTGGCGATGCCGACGAGCACCATGAGGATGCCGAGCTCCATGTAGCCGGCGGCGATGGCCTCTTTGATGAGGAGCAGCTCGCTTTGGAACCCGTTGAATGGGGGTATGGCCGAGACCGCGAGGATGCCTGCGAGGGTGGCGGTGCCGAATGCGGGCATGGCGGGCAATAGGCCGCCGAGCTCGGCCATGTCGAGCGTCTTCACTTTATAGTAGAGGTAGCCGGCACCGATGAAGAGCGCCGACATGTAGAGGATGTCGTTGACGGTGTGGAAGAGCGCGGCCTGTATGCCGCCGGCGGTGGCGAGGCCGAAGCCGGTGGCGATGTAGCCGACCTGCGAGACCGACGTGTAGCCGAGCACTTCGAGGTAGTTGTCCCGGGTGAGGGCCATGAGGGCGCCGAGGACCATGGCGAGGAATCCGAAGGCGAGCAGCACGTGGCGAAAGCCGTCGACGGGGCCGAATATCCTTAGTGTGAGGATGGCGAGACCCGCGAAGAGGAGCTTGCCCTCGCTTTGGATGAGGGCGCCCGCGTGGGGGATGGTCTTGGCGTAGAGGTGGGCTTTTATTGTGTGGTAGGGGACCAGGCCGCTCACGTAGGTGAGGGCAAACAGGAAGAGGGCGAGGGCGAGCTTGCCCGGCTTTGTGCCGAGGAGATCGGGGGTCAGAAGGCTCGCGTAGTCGCCGACGTTGAGGCTGCCGCCGAGCAGCAAGAGCATGGCTATGCCGACGAGGAGCAGGTTGCCGGCGATGGAGCCCATGAGGAGGTATTTGAGGGCGGTCTTGAAGCTGGCGGCACTGCCGTAGGCGATGACGAGACCCGCCTGGGCGATGGCGGCTATCTCCACGAAGACGTAGAGGTTGAAGACGTCGTTGACGAGGAGGACGGCGGCGGTGGCGCCGACGCTCATGAAGAGGAGGTAGAGGAAGGCGCCCGAGGGGTTCTGGAACTCCGAGAGCGAGGCGAAGAGGACGAGGCTCGTGATGGTGAAAAGCAAAAGGATGAGGAATCGGTGGATGGGCGTCATCTGGTATTCGATGCCCAGAGTGTAGTCGGTGCCGTCGGGTGCCTGCTCGACGGTGTGGGCACCGTAGTGGTGCTCGGTGCTCGCGGGGGCGAAGAGCATCATGGCCGGCAGCAGCAAGATGAGCGCGAGCCCGATGACGCGCAGGGCGCCGTAGCGCTTGTGCAGGAGGTTGGCGAAGGCTGCCGCGATGAGGGGGACGACGACGAGCAGCGGCAGGGGGAGGGTGACGTCGCTAATCATCTGCGTCACCTCCGAGGACTGTGGCCGTCGAGAGAGAGCCGTGCTTTTTGTGGAGCTTCATGACGAGTCCGAGCATGACGGCGACGGTGGCCGCGCCGATGACGATGTTGGTGAGGACGAGGGCGTAGGGGAGCGGATAGCCGGCAACGCTCGCGAAGCCCTCCACGCACTCCTTTGAGAGGTCGGGGTACTGGCAGACCACGTTGCCGAGCTTCTCGGGGAGGATGGGGACGATGCCGCCCTCCCGGTAGCCGATGGAGACGAGGAGCAGGTTGGCGCCGTCGGTGACGAACATGGCGCCGATGATCTTTTTGACGAGGTTGTCGATGAAGAGTATGACGCCGACGCCGATGACGATGAGGAGGCCGGCGGTGAGCATGGAGGCGCTTTGTACGTCAAGCATCTTCCAACCTCTGGGTCTTGTAGACGGTGACGGCAAAAAGGCCGGGCAATATGGTGGAGGCGAGGATGGCCTGCGTCAGGGCGACGTCGGCGGCGAGGAGCTTCTGGAAGAGGAAAGCCAGCGCGACGCCCTCGATGCCGGCACCGATGATGACGGCCTTCATGAGGTCGCGGGGCAGCATCGCAAGCACGGCGGTGACGAGCGCTGCGGCCATGAGGGCGTATTCGAGCATCATGGCCCCGCTCCCCCGTAGTGTTTGGCGTTGGCGATGGCGTGCACCGAGATGGGCATGACGAGGAGGTAGGCGAGGCCGACGAGCGGGTAGCCCATGGCGAGGACGAGATAGATAGCGGCGACGTCGATGACGCCTACGATGTGCAGGCGGGCGTAGACGATGTTGTCGCGCTCGCCGAAGCGCCACAGGCCGACGCAGGCGGCGATGGTGAGCACGGAGACGGCGACGAGGATGAGTTCGGCTATCATGCGAAGACACCTCCGCGCAGGAACTTGGCGTAGGCGATGACGCCGATGACGCCGGGGAAGATGAAGTAGAAGGCGATGTCGCGGCTGAAGGCGATGAGTTCGTAGTGGTGGAAGGCGACGAGGGCGGTGACGGTGCAGATGACGGCGACGTTGAGGCCGATGAGGGAGTCCTCGGCGTTCCTTCTGGCGACGAGCCTGACGCCCGTCACGACGCCGAAGGCGAGCGCGATGTAAAGGAAGCCGAGTGCGAGATCGAGCGGCGTGAGCGCGGCAGCAGGCATCATTCGAGCATCCCTCGGATGTAGGGTTCAAGGGGTATGACGGCGGCTGCAGGGCGGGGGGTGAGGACGGCGACCGTCAGCGTCTGCTTTTTCTCGTCGACGTCGATGGTGAGGGTGCCGGGCGTCAGGGTGATGGAGTTGGCGAGGATGGTTTGGGAGAGGGGGCGCTTCAAAACGGTCTGTATCTCGATGACCTGGGGGTCGATGTGGCCCTCGAGGGACTGGTAGGCGACCGTTATCGCGGACTGGAGCATATGGTAGGCGAGGAGGACGAGATACGCGACCGCGTTTCCGATTCGTGCGACTACCACTTGCAACCCTCGATGGATAATGGGCAAAACGACGCAATTCATATCGAAGTACTCCTATAAAAACCCATGACCAAGGGGCGCCATATTTATGCGCCGGTGTGTAGAGGTATTTCTCAATGGATACGCGACGAATCACGGCCATCTGGACGCTGGTGCTGCTTGCCGCACACCCGGGCGCGGCCTGCATCGAGGCCGACGCCGACTACCAGGTCAAGGTCGCCTCATTGAACGTCGATTACGGAACGCTCGAATACCTTTGTAACGAAGACATCTGCACCCACTCAGAGAGCGAGCTCGTTCTCAGGTCGACCGCCGACCCATCAATAGCGGTCTCGTTTTCAGACACCGCCCTCATCGAGGACGCCGTCCTTTCCTTCGTCGCCCCGTACGCCGTCTCAGAGGGGACCATCGTCCCCGGGGAGGGGTATCGCCCCGAAGACATCGACTGGAAGACCATCATATCTGCTGACCTCGCCTTCTTGCGGGAGCAGGGGATAGCGGCCATCACCGAAGACGACGTGGAATCCATCGTTTCCCTTGTCAGGGACCCCGGCGCCCTCGTCATCCGGTGCGGGGGCTCATGGTCGGTCGTGGGCCAGAACTGCTACTGCGATGATGAGACAGGTGAGGTGGCCTGCGAGCGATGCACGCCCGAGGGGCCACCCAAACCCCCCGTCCTGCCGACCGACCCTCCTCAGAGGGGTGCCCGCACCGAGCATCTCAGAGAGCCGGTCTACGACGCGGAAGGCAAAATCGTCGAGCAAGCCAGGCCGAAGGCGTCCGTGACGACAACCGTACCGCAACAAGACGGCCAATCATCCCTCGAGGGGATACCTGCGACCTCGACTCCCGAAACGCGACAACCGCACTCACCCGTATCCCTTCCCGAAGACGACCTGAACGAACTGCTCTCCTACGTGCTAGCAGGCCTGCTCGTCGTGGGATTGGCAGTCATCTTCGCAGGCAAGCGCTGACCATGAAGGTGCTCGTCGAGACGCCAAAGTACAGCTTTCACAAATACTCCTATGACGAGGGAACCAGGGCGTTCCAACTCGACTTCGCCTCTCCCCTCCCGAGCCTCTTTAACTACGGCTGCCTCAGGGACACCCGCGCCGAAGACGGGATGCCGCGCGACGTCGTCGTCTTTGGGCCGAAAAGGAAGCAGGGCGACGTCGTCGACGCCGAGCAGGTAGGCCTCGCCTACTTCGTGGATGCGGGTGTTGCCGACAACAAGATCATCGCCGTCGAGAGGGGAGGATTCACCCCCTTTCGCGGCTTTAAGATCACGGTGTTCCTCCGCGTGTACGCGCTGTTCAAAACGCTTCGTTATCTCCTCGTCGAGCACCGGCTGGCCCGCTGCCGCTTTTTGGGTCTCCGAAGAAAGGGTTAGCACGTATTTATTCAGATGGCACGAGTAGTTATCCATGGACCAGCCAGTTGACGTCGTCATCGTCGGCGCGGGCCCCGCAGGCATGTGCGCCGCCCACGAGTTCGCCGGGAAGGGCCTGTCGGCAGTCATAGTCGACGAGGGGGCAGACATCGAGGCGCGCGTGTGCCCCATGGAGGAGACCGGCTCCTGCCATGACTGCACGCCGTGCGCCATCATGTGCGGCGTGGGGGGCTCGGGGACGTTCTCCGACGGCACCCTCAACCTTCGCCCCGACATCGGCGGCAACCTCGCAGACTACGTTCACGATGCCGACAAGGCGAACGCGCTTGTCAAGGAGGTCGACGACGTCTTCCTGCGCTTCGGCGCGCCAAAAGAGCACTATCAGCCCAAGGCCGAGGCTGTCGCGGAGCTCAAACGGCGGGCGGCATCGGCGGGTATCACGTTCATCGAAATCGACCAACGCCACATGGGAACGGATAATGCTCCGGGCATCATCGGCGCCTTCGCAGAGTATCTGCAGAAACAGGGCGTCACGTTCCTTTTGAAAAAGAAGGTCGAGGACTTCATCATCGAAAAAGGAACCTGCACGGGGATACTGTTCGACGACGGCGAAACGCTCAGCGCGAAACGGATTCTCGCCGCCCCCGGCCGCGTCGGCGCCTCCTGGATGGACGACCGCGTGAAGCGCCACGGCATCGCATCGGTCTTCGGCCCCCTCGACGTCGGCGTGCGCGTGGAGGTGGCAGCCATCATCATGGACCCCGTCATATCCATCAACCGCGATCCGAAATTCCACATCAGAACGAAGCGCTACGACGACTTCGTGCGGACGTTCTGCACCAACCACAAGGGCTTCGTCGTCAAGGAGAAGTACGACGGCCACATCGGCGTCAACGGCCACAGCTTCTTCAAGGGGGAATCGGCGAACACCAACTTCGCCTTCCTCGTCCAGGTGGCGCTCACCCACCCCGTCGAGAACACCATCAGCTACGGGAAGTCCATCGCCCAGCTCGCCACCACCATAGGCGGCGGCAAGCCCATCGTCCAGCGCCTCGGAGACCTGAGAAGGGGTCGCCGAAGCCACCCCGAAAGCATCGAACGCAACCCCGTCGTCCCCACCATGAAGGACACGACGCCAGGCGACATCTCGATGGCGCTGCCGCACCGCATCGTCATGGACCTCATCGAGGGCCTCGAGAAGCTCAACGACGTCATCCCCGGCGTGGCGAGCGACTCGACGCTCCTCTACGCCCCGGAGATAAAGTTCTATGCCGCGAAGGTCGTCGTCGATGACCGCATGCAGACGAGCATCGGGAACCTCTACGCCGCAGGCGACGGCTGCGGCCTGTCGCGCGACATCGTCAATGCGGCAGCGACAGGGCTCCTTGCCGGCCGCGGGATCCTCAACTCCCTCGACGATGGCCGTTAAGGTCCTCAGGCTCGGCCACCGGTTCGCACGCGACCACCGCATCAGCACCCACCTCGCCCTCGTGGCCCGCGCCTTTGGAGGAGACGAGATCCTCTACGATGTCGACGACAAACGGATAAAGGAGTCGGTCGACGCCATCGTCAACCAGTGGGGAGGTGCTTTTTCCGTGTCCATCATCGACAACTGGAAGGCATATGTTTCCTCCTTTGAAGGAACCAAGGTACACCTCACCATGTACGGACTGCCGGTGGGCGAGGTGATGGAAGCAGTCCACGAGAACGGGGAAAACGACCTCCTCGTCATCGTCGGCGGCAAGAAGATCCCAGCAGACCTCTACCACCTCGCAGACTATAACGTCGCCTGCGGCGGGCAGCCCCACTCCGAGGTCGCCGCCCTCGCCGTGTTCCTCGACCGGTACTTCCAGGGCGAAGAGCTCGCAAAGACATTTAAGGGTGGAAAGACCATAGTCCCCCAGAAGGCGGGAAAGAAAGTCATCGAGCCATGATACTCATCGTCAACTACCGCGGCCAGTACGTCCACCGCATCTGGAGGAGCCTCAAATACCTCGGCGTCGAATCAGAGATGGTGCCCATGGAAACCCCCATCGAGCGCATCCTCGAACGCGGCCCCCGCGGCATCATCCTCTCGGGCGGCCCCTACTCAGTCTACGAGGATGACGAGCGCCTCGGCGACTATGCGGCCATCTTGGAAATCGACGTGCCCATCCTCGGCATCTGCCTCGGCCACCAGCTCATCGCCCACCACTTCGGCGGATCCGTCGTCACCGGCACATCGGGCGAATACGCCGAAGTCGAGCTCACCATCACCGACCACGACGTCCTCTTCGCAGGATTGCCCAACCACATCAAGGCCTGGGAGAGCCACCGCGACGAATGCACGATGGCGCCGCCGGGATTCAAGGTCCTCGCCGAAAGCGCCATATGCCCCGTCGAAGCCATGCGCCACCCCGAAAAGAGCATCTTCGGCGTCCAGTTCCACCCCGAAGTAGAGCACACGCCCGAGGGGCCGCGCATCCTCCAGAATTTTGTCGGCTTGTGCGAGAAGAAGTCGCTGCGAACCCTCTAGCTATCCGTCCTCGTTGCTGCGGCCGGCGTCCTCCATGACCTCTGCCTCCGTCTCCCCCTCGCCCTTCTTTTTCTGCTTGCCCTGGCCGACGAGCTGCTGCTTGAGACCCATCTCGCCCGCGTCAAATCCTCCGCCACCTCCACCACCTTCTCCGCCAGAGCCACCCCCTTCTCCGCCACCGCCGGTGGCTGTATCAGCCCCGCCGCCGGTCTGGGCGTCGCCACCCTCCACCCCCTTCGGCGCTCCCTCGTCCTTCGACGGCTCGCCGGTCTGGCGGTCGCCAGCCCTAGACGGTTCGGCACCCGCCTCGGGCGATTTTTTGCCAGAAATGGTCTTGGACTGCTCTTGGAAGAGGTCGGCCTTCTTGGTGTCACCCAGCCCCCGGTAATCGTCTGCGAGCTGGCGATAATGGTTCCTCGCCCAGACGGGCTGCCCGGCCTTGTGGGCGGTCTCGGCGGCCTGCTCTCGTGAAGCTAGAGCTCCCTTGTAGTCGCCGCTATTGCGTTGGCTTTGGGCGAGTTTCCCGTATTGTTCTTGTGCGGCGGTGAAGTTCCCACCCTTCTCCGCCGCGGTGGCGGCCTTCTCCCGTACCTTGGATGCCTCCCCCCACTGGCCCTTCTTCTCCAGCTTGTCTGCGGCCGTGGCGTAGTGGTTGCCAGCCAGGCGTTGCGCCGCCTTCTGGGCGTCGCCGCTCATGTAGGGTGCATCGGCGAGCCTTGTGGCCGCATCCCCCGCCCGCGCATGGTCTTTGGCCGTGGCGCCGGGGGCTTTCGCCTTGTTTCGCGCGCCCATGTATGTGTCTTTCGTCTTCTGCTTGTGACCTTGCAAGGCGTGGCCCGCGTTCTTTTCGGCTTTCGCGGCCCATTTCTTGTTCAATTTGCCGGCTCCCTGAAGCGACCGGACCAACCCGTAGCCGGGGATGAGGGCGGTCTTTGCCGCTTCCATTATGGTCCGACCCGACCGCCGGCTGAGCTGGCGGGAGAGCTTCTTGTGGGTGGCGGCATCGATTTTCCCCTTTTTGAGCTGTCGGTCGAGGGATTTCTGGCTTTTTTGGAAGTCTGCTTTCGAGATGGGCTTGAAGGTGCCCTTGAGGAATTGGCCCGTGCGTGACCCTGCAACGCGATTACCGATCTTGCGTCCGAGTGCGGCGGCCTTCGCGGGAGAGTCGTAAACGAATTTCCCGGTTTTGTCGAGTCCCCGCCCCACCGCCTTCGCCCCGCGTCCGATGGTTCTTCCCGCCGTTGCCGCCATTCGTCCGGCCTTTGTATTCGCGATACTTCTGCCCATCGTGCGGGCCTTGTAGGCGCCGGTCCGGGCGAGGTCGCGGGCGGTCTTGTAGCCTGCGGCAGCTCCTGCACCGACACTTTTGCCGACGTTTCCGACCGCCTTCCCGGCGGCGGCAACGCCGCGTCCAGTCGCAGCGGCTCCTCTTCCGATGCCGCGGCCTATCTTCGCCATCCGTTGTCCCACCGGAGAGGAGGCGAGCTTCGAGCCCACGCTACGCAGGCTGGCCCCAACACGGCGGGCGGCTGCGCGTCCTAGGCGGGCCGTACCCCGGCCAACCGCCGATCCCTTCACGAATCCAATGCCTCGACCCGCCGCCTTGACGGGATTTCTGAAAGCGCGGCCAGTTGCGCGGGCTCCCCGCCCGACCGCCCGGCCAGCCCGGCCGATGCCGCGCCCGGTAGCTGCGACTCCGCGCCCGAGACGACTTTTCGC
>CAYUFO010000018.1:0-14458 GCA_964443985.1 uncultured archaeon
CTTTCTGGACGTAGCCGAGCTGCCAGTCGCTTGCGTTCTGCAGGTAGCTGACGTTGAAGGTGTCGGTGCCGCCGACTGTGTCGACGCCCCCGTAGTCGAGGTTTTGGCTGGTGGTGGAGGTGTCGAAGGTTATGAGGGAGTCTTCGAGCTTGATGACGTCGCTGCCGGGTTGGAGTCGGGCGAGGACTTCGAAGTAATCTATCTGGTTGTCGTCGCTGGCGTCGGTGGCGGTGACGGAGAATATCTCGATGCCGGTGGCGACGGCGCTTTGGGTCTGGCCGCCGGTGGCGAGGGCCTGCTGCTGAAGCGACCCCGCAGTCGACATGAGGACGGCGGCGGCGACTGCTGCGACGAGGATGATGGCGATGAAGATGATGAGGGTGCCGATGCCCATGAGTCCTTTATCGCCCATCGTTGGTTTCCCCATAGTAAGTACTAGGCATCCTGCTTTATAAAATCTGCGGTTTGCCGCTATGAAAGGGCGGCGTGGAAGGCCCTGATGATGGTGGAGAGAATCGCTATCTCGTCGAGGAAGAGGAGGGTGCCGAGGGCGGCCATGAGGATGAGGAGCAGGAGGAAGAGCATGCCCCGGACGAGTCTTCTCATCCTAGGCGGGGGGAGATGTCTCCCCTTCGGCGGATGAGGGGTGTGGTTGAGGGGGATTTTCCCCCGGCCGTGAGCGGCTTCATCCCAGGTGTAGTCTGGCATGGGGTGATTTTTCTCTGGGAAACCTTAAAAGCAGGGAAAATGACTAAAAGCGAAAAATATTTATTGACATAATCCAATTGATACCTGGTGGTTGATGACGTCAGCAGTGGTCTTCTCGATGGGGGGCACACAGACAAAGACGCGATTGCCGTGGTAAAATGCCATCGGCTTTGACGGTGAAAGAGAAGACCGCGACCCCAGCCACCCACGCCCCCGGAGGCATAGACGATGACCGATTTGGACTCCTGGACAGAAACGCGAGGACGAGGCACCCTCAAGGTAAAAGGGGAAGCTATAGGAGAGGTCCCCGACGTATCCATCTTCAAGTTCCAGGTACCCGACATCACCCCACGGGGACGCACCGAAAGGACCGTGTATCGCGGGCGAGCCTGCGTTTCAATCACCGACGACTGCGCACCAGGCCTGAGAGAATCGCTTGCCATGGGCCGACCGTTCACCATGGAACTCGAGCTCGGCAAACGACGCGAGCGGTTCACGACACCGAGCGTCCGCATCACCGGCAACGCCGACGTCGACTGGCGGACAGTAGGCATCGAATTCCAGAGCGCCGCGGTCGAGCAGCCGCATTAGGGAGCCAACAACAGGCCATACCCCAAGGCGAAGCCCACAAGGAGGCCGGCCGCGATGGGGGGCAGCGCGGGGAGCGTGGTCTTCTTCCGCCGGGTGACGAGATAGAGCAGGGTCGCGATGCCGGCAAAGCCGCCCACGACGGTGGCGAGCGCCACTGACAGCGACCCGTAGTGGCCGA
This sequence comes from uncultured archaeon, assembly GCA_964443985.1. Lineage (GTDB taxonomy): Archaea > Altiarchaeota > Altiarchaeia > IMC4 > JBDREA01 > JBDREA01. Next base: position 1,478 of record CAYUFO010000018.1, read on the forward strand.
GGACGGCGACCGAGAACGTGAGGGGGATGGCGAGGTCGCCGGTCCCCAAGCCGAGTTCTGAGTTCTCCGTTGGCACCCGCAGCATGAAGGCGATTGAACCCCGGCTCGCCTCTGCGAGCGTCACCATGTGCTTGGTGCCGAAGACGGCGACGAGGTCGTAGCAGGCGAGGGCGGAAAGCAGAAGCAGGGCGGGGATGAGGGAAAGCGAGGCGCCGAGCCATCCGCCGAATCCCGCGATGGTGCCGACGAGGAGGTAGTCTGCGATGTAGGGGTCCTCCTTTTTCCAGACGAAGAGGACGAGGCCCAGTGCCGACGCCGCCAGGCTCGTCTCCCAGACGCCGGTGAGGGCCCACAGGGTGAGGGCCAAGCCGATGCCGACCGAAAGCAGCAGCAGACCGCGGATGACGTATTCGAGCCGGTAGCGTATGAGGACGAGGAGGACGCCGGTCATCACGAGGATGTAGAGGAAGATGAGGGCGGATGATCCTGCGCTCTCTGGGTCCTCGACGGCGCCGACGAATTCGTCGGCCGCGATGCGGGCGAGGAGCGTCTCCCCGACGTACAGGCCGAGAAGCTGGGAGCCGAGGTAGAAGCACAGCATGAGGATGACGCTTGCAGTGTGCTTCATGGCAAATCAGAGCTCGGTAAACATGAAGTGGCCGTGGCGCGGCTCGTAGATGATGCCCTTCTGCTTGAGCTCGTCGATTATCTTTTCCACTTGGAACTTCTCGAGGTTCTTCTCTTGTGCCATGGCGAGGACGTCCTTGAGGTCGGCGGCGCCGTCGGGGCTCGACTCGACGAGGTCCCTGAGCAAGCCCTCCACGGTACGGATGCTGTCGCGGTAGCTCTTGGGGTGGTCGGTGAGGACGCGGTCGATGTCGATGAGGCCGGTCGAGGTGTCGAGCGCTATCTCTCTGAGGACGAAGTTGGTGAGGTCGATGGCGCGATCGGCGTCCGCGACGTCGACGGTGGCGCTCAAGCGGACCTTCGCCGACGCCTCCGATAGGCGTATCAGAGCCTCTATCTGGCGGGGGGTGGCGGCGGCGGTGCCGTCGCTGCCGGAGCTTCGAAGGTGGACGTAGTATTCCTTGATCTTTTCGGCGGCCTCTTCGGTGAGGCGGGGCTGGACGTTCTTTCTCGCGTAGGCGATGTATTTCTTGAAGAGGTCGGGGTCGATGGCGGGCTTCATCTGCTTTTCCGGGGAGTCGGCAGTGTATATCTTGAGGATGTGGTCTGCGATGGAACGGTCGACTTCCTTGTCGAGGACGTCGCGGATGGGGAAGATGAGGTCGAAGCGGGAAAGCAGCGTGGGGGGGATGTCGAACTGCTCGTAGAGGGGTTTGTAGCTGTCGAAGCGGCTGAACTTCGGGTTGGCGGCGGCGAGCACCGACGTATTGGACTTGAATTTCGCGATGATGCCGGCCTTGGCTATCGAGATGGTCTGCTGCTCCATGGCCTCGTGCATGCTGCTTCGGTCGTCTTTGCCCATCTTGTCGAATTCGTCGACCATGCAGATGCCGCCGCCTGCGAGGACGAGGGCGCCCGCCTTGAGCGTCCAGGCGCCGTCGGCGAATTCGTCCTTTTCGGCGGTGGCGGTGAGACCTGCGCCGGTGGTGCCCTTGCCGGTGACGTAGATGCTTTTGGGGGCGATTATGTCGACGTACTGGAGCATCTGGGATTTCGCGACGCCTGGGTCGCCGATGAGGAGCACGTGGATGTCGGGGCGGCTCGTCGTCTGGTCGGGCTTCTTTTTTCCGGGGGTGCCGCCGAATATCTGGAGCGCGATGGCGTGCTTGACCTCGCGGTAGCCGTAGATGCTCGGCGCGATGGAGTCGATGATGCGGTCGTAGAGCTTGGGTTCCTTGGCGAGCTTTTTTATTTCGGCCTCCTCTTCTTCGGTTATCTCGAGCTGTTCGAACTCCATCTCGAGGCCGGCGAGGTGGCTCGCCTCGATGTATTTCGTGTAGATGGCGCCCTTGTTTTTGGGGGGCATGAGCCTGAGGACTCCTGATAGGACCATCTTGTCGCCGGGGTTGACCTGGTCGACGAAGTCGTCTTCGACGTAGATTTCGATGCGGCGGGCCTGTTCGCCACCCTTGAGGAGTTCGAGGGGCTCCTGTATCTCGAGCTTCTGGATGTCTATCCAGTCGCTTTGCTCGGGGTCGAATCGGAATTCCCGTTTGCCGCAGTTTTGGCATTTGAAGGGCTGGGTGAGGCCGTGGGGTCCCTGTTCCTGCCAGTTGAACTCGCCGCAGGCGAGACATATGAAGAGGCCTCGTTTGACCTTGGGCAGGACGTCGGATACGCGGTTGACGATGCCTTCGGCGGCGATGAGGTGGCCGATGTAGTCGGCGGTTATCTCGCGGACGAGGAGGGTGTAGCCCTTCTGCTTGGGCAGGTTCGCGAACCGTACGTGGACGTGGGGGTCGGGTGCGTCGGTCTCGATGCCGATTTCCTTAAGTGTTTCTTCGAAGCGTCCGATGACGTCGTCTGGTTCGGCGACGAGCTCTTCTGCGAGTTCGCGCTCATAGTCGAATAGCTCCTCGAAGTCGACGACGAGGCTTCGCTGGTCGGGGTAGTGCTCGCCGAGCTCCTTGAGCCGCTTCTTGTTGGTTTTCGATTTGAGGAATTTCTCTATGTTCTTGGACACCCTGTACCACCCGGTTCGACGTTCCGTAGAAGAGGGGAACTGTATTGGGTAAACGCGGTTAAAAAAGATAGAACCCCAAGTTATATAAATAATTACTAAACCTTAGGGATGATTATTGCTTCCCTCTCGTCCCCCACGGCCTCGGTCCGCCCCACCTCGTGCAGATACGCGGTGAATGCCGCATAGACGGCGTCGAGCTCATCGCGCGTGAGGATGCGGTGCGCAGGATGGCCAGATATCCCGAGCGAAAGCAGTTTCTTTTGGGCCGCGAAGTCGTCTACGGCATACACGCCCAGGACCTTCGCCGACCCCGCAGCAAAGACCTCGATGGGGGTGACGCCCGCCTCGTTGAGCCGGCAGGCCAGCGCGGCCCCGCGCTCTGCGAGCATCCGCATCCCCGAGAGCGTGGGCGGAAGGGCTCCAAGATGCTTGATCTCCCCGTCGCAGCGCCGCACCGAGCCCGAGAACGTCAAGGGGGCGTCGATGGCGGCAAAGGAGACGTCTCGGCTGGAAAGCAGTGAAACGATGCGTTCGTCTGTTTTCGCGAGCTCCGTCTCGACGACCTTGTCACCGTCTTCGACCGTGAGAAATGCGACGCCCGTCGGATTATCCGGACTGCCCGCCAAGTCGATGCCCGCGACCGTCACCGTAGGGATGCCAGATAGTGGAAAACCCTACTCGTTCTCGGAGGATGACTCCTCGCCACCCGATTGCTCTTTGGATGGTGCTTTTTCGGCCTTGGATTTTGATTCAGTGTATCCGCATTTGCCGCACGAGGCGCGGTCCTTGTGGACGGCGAGAAAGACCCCGTCGCCGCATTTGGGGCACGTCCGCCCCGTCCTTTTCACCTTACCGCCGTCGACGGCGTACTTCTTCCACTTCTGGCTCGGCTGGCTCTTCTTGGATTCCTTCTTCGCCATGTTCTAGTCTTCCCCCCCTTCGTCGGCTGTTTCGCCGGATGATTCTTGAGGTGCCTTCTTCTCGCCTACTTCGGCGGCCTTGCTTTCTGATGCCTGGCTTTTCTCTGAAGCTTCTTCGGCTTCCTCGGAGGATTGCTTCTTTTCATTGGAGTCCTCAGCTGCACCCTCCTCGGGCTGTACGTCGGCTGCAGCTGATGGCTCGGATGCCTCCTCCTTCTTCTCGGGGGCTGCGAAGTTCCGCTCAATTTTGTAGGCGGGTTCGACGGTGAGCGCTTCGTCGTCGTCGTAGACCTTGACGTAGCCTTGTGCCTCGTGCTTGCCGAAGTGGGGCTTGACGTAGTCGAGGACGGTGAGCTTCTCCTTGGAGGAGAGATTGGAGACGAGTTCCTTTCGCACCGCGGCACGGTCGGGAGTGCCCGCGGGATACGACACCGTGAACCGCACCTCCCTTCGTTTGAGCAAAGGGTTCTTTCGGTCGTTTTGTATCTCGATGTTCATTTTCATTCGGGTTTCTCATGCATTGCGTGGATGATGGATTCGGCTTTCGTCCTTACTTCCTGGTCGACGGCTACGATGACCGTGCCTTCGTTCGGCTGTCCGTAGAGGACGAGCGCATCGTCGGGCGCGCTACTTATCGCTGCGAGGGCTATCAAATCCTCCTCGCCAGCGACCTCGATGCGGGTCGCCTCCATTCGACCGTAGGCCTTCTCTAGGATGCCGAAGACGTCGGGGTTGAGAGTGCCCGGCGGATTGTCGAGCGCTTCCTCGAATGCGGGATACGCGCGGACCGCCTGCGGCACGTCGATGCGCTCCCGCTGGCAGCGGCCGTCGTAGACCGCGACCTTGGGCGTGATGCCCTGGGCGGCGAGGTCTTGGGTCACGGCATCGCCGACGGCGATGACGAGCCGGCCTTCGAGGTCGGCGGCCCTCACCGTTTCGACGACTGGGCCGAACGGCTTTTTGAGCTCCCCGCGCAGTGATTGGGGGAGGTGAAGGTATCCGCGCATGGCCTATCGCACCTTGAGTGCGTATTGGCCGGGGGTCTTGATGCCCATGCGCTTGGCTATCGCGGACTTCTCGGGGTTGATGACGCCGAGAAAGCCGCTCCAGTACTGGGTGGTGGGAATCTTGCATTCGGGGCAGACTTCCTCTTCCATTATGCGCTGGCAGAGCTTGCAGGCCCTCATTTCTTCTTCTCCGCGGCGGGGCCATCTTCTTTGGCCTCGCCGCCCTGCTTTCGTTCCTGGGCTTCCTGGCGCTCGGCCTCTATCCACTCTATCTTGCCGAGGTAGGGCTGGCGCATCGTCAGGCCGATCTTTGAGTCGGCAAGGGAGTCCTTGAGGCTGACGGCGACGATGCGAGCGCGGACGAGGTCCTCTATCTGCAGGGTCTTGTTGGTCTCCTTGCCGACGAGGTTGGCGTTCTTGGCGTCGTAGCTCATGAAGTCCTCGGTGACCTGGCTGACGTGGATGAGGCCGTCAAGCGGCCCGAAGGTGACGAAGGCGCCGAACTCGGTCATCTCGGATACGATGCCTTCGACGACTTCGTGGAGGACGGGCTTGTAGGTGAGGACGTCAAAGGAGACGTCGTAGTAGATGGCGCCGTCGCCGAGGATAATCTTGCCATCCCCGACATCGTGGACGTCGACGATGGACAGGAGGATGCCGACCTCCTTGTTGATGGAGCCCACGATGCTGTGCATGAGCTCGGATTTTATGACCTGGGTTCTGTCTTCCTCGAACCGGCGTGGCGGCACCCTGACGGTGTCTTTGACGCGGGAGATATAATACATTCTGTGACCCACCTGATACTCCTATACTTTAGCAAACTCTCATATATAAAGACTCGCATTGCCCTCAGTCGATGGAAAGACTATGCATCGCCCTTCTTGAGACTACCCGCGTGCCCTGCTTACGTAGCCTCCGCTTGAGGTCGCGGTCGTTGGTGGCGACGAGGGCCCCATGTTCGGCGGCAAAGGCCACGATGAATCCGTCGACGTCCCCCGTTGACGCGACGACGTCGACGTCACGGCGCTCAATGAGGGCGAGGGCGACGGATGCTGCCCGCCCATCCCTGCCGCGGGAGGCATGCTTGATGCCCTCGAGCTCTTCGATGACGCCCATGGGGACGACGAGCCGGTAGGCGCCGCCGATGAGAGCGTCGAGCTCGGAGAATATGTCGATGCCTGCCTGGTCGGGGAGCATGAGGAAGTTCGTGTCCAAGACGACGAGCGGCGAGCTTCCGGACGTGCTCATCCTTGGATGATGCCGTGGCCGATGAGCCGCCAGCGGGCGCCGAAACGTCGGCTCAAGGCGACCTTGTGGCCGACTTCCGCGCAGACGGGCCGCTTCAACCGGACGACGCCTTTTTTAGGGTCGGTGACGAGACCCACGGTGATGGCAGAGCCCACGGAGAGCATGAGGGGCTCGTCTTTGGCGACTGGCTTGATGGCTTCCTTGTCCTTGCTGCCGATGAGGCGTTCAAAAAGAGTAATGTCCATCACCAATTCGTCCCAGACGGGGGGCAGGCTCCCGGGCTTGCCGATGACGGACCCCGAGAGGTTGTCCGATTTGGTGAGGGCGGGATCGAGTTCCGTGCCGATGGCGACAAGGCCGCCGGGCCGTACCTCATCGAGCGTTTGGTCGCCTGCATGCAGGCCGACTATCTTGGTGGTGACCGGGTGATAGGTATCCTTCTTCTTGACGCCGGGGCGTATCTCTATCTCGTCGCCGACCTTGAACTCGCCCTGCTTGAGCGAGCCACCGAGGACGCCGCCGCGAAGGTCGTCGGGCTTCTTGCCTGGCGCGTTGATGTCAAAGGAGCGGGCGACCTGCATGAAGGGCGGCTTTCTGGGGTCGTGGGGGGGCGTGGGGATCTTTTCCTGTATGGTCTTGATGAGGACGTCGATGTTGGCGCCGTAGTGGGCGGCGATGGGGACGATGGGGGCGTCCTCAGCGCTCGTGCCGGCGATGAATTCCCTTATCTGACGGTAGTTCTCCTTGGCCTTTTCCTGGTCGAGGAGGTCTATCTTGTTCTGGGCGATGACGACGTTGGTGATGCCGAGGCTGTCGATGGCGGTGAGGTGCTCGGCGGTCTGCGGCTGCGGGCACTCCTCGTTGGCGGCGATGACGAGGACGGCGCCGTCCATGATGGCGGCACCCGAGAGCATCGTTGCCATGAGGGTCTCGTGGCCGGGGCTGTCGACGAAGGAGACGCGCCGCAGGAAGGTGGCCGTGCCGCCGCACGCGGGGCATTTCGGCTGCGATGTGTAGGCGTCGGGCTCGGGGCAGTTCTCGCATTTGTAGAAGTCGCAGTCGGCGTAGCCGAGGCGGATGGATATGCCGCGGCGTATCTCTTCGCTGTGCTTGTCGGTCCAGATGCCCGTCAACGCCTTGGTGAGGGTTGTTTTTCCATGGTCGACGTGGCCGACCATGCCGATGTTGACTTCGGACTGGACGGCCGCCACGGTTTAGTCACCCCCTTCTTCCTTTTCGTTGTCGGCGTTTTCGGCCTTGGACTCTTTCTTTGCGGCATCGGCTTCAGAATCTTTCTTTTCTTTGTCGCCGTCGTCCTTGTTTGATTCGCCGGCTTTGGCCGCCTCTTTCTTGGAGGAGTCCTCTGACGATTGTGGCTCTTGTGGTTTTTCCTCGGACTTCGCTTGCTCTTCTTCGCCGTCTTGCGGGGATTCCTCCCCCGTGACGCCGAGAAGGGTTTCAAGGCCCTTGCGTCCCTTTTTGGTGATGGTGGCGTTGACTTGGACGGTGTTTTCGCCGATGCGTTCGCCGGCGACGAGCTTTCGCACGCGGACGTCGCGCTTGGGGTGGCAGGCCCGCCCCTTGCCCGAGAGCATGTAGGTCCGTCCTGCGCCGGGGATGCCCGCCTTCATGGGGGTCCCGGTCTTGTCCGAGCCTCCCGTCACGGTGAGCTGGTAGCCGGTGAGGCCGACGAGTTCGCCTTCGAATGCATCGCCGATGGCCAGGCCGCTCATGCGCTTGGCGGCGGTGTCTTTAATCTCTCGCTGATAGGACTTCCCGGTGTCGGGGTCGCCGATGACTAGTTTGTACGCCATTTTCTCTGTGGATTGCAAGACACTGTATTATAATGTTTGGGGTTAAAAATGGTGGGGGTGGCCTTGGTTATAGCCTCTTTTTGATGAGTGCTTGGACTGCTTTTGCGTCGGCGCGGCCCCTCGCCTTCGCCATGACCTTGCCGGTGAGGGGGCCGAGTGCTTTCTCGCCCATCTTTGCCGCAAGGTCCTTGTTTTCCGTGACCGTCGATTCGACGAGCGTTTCCAGTTCCTTTCCTGAAATGCTGCCGAGGCCTTCCTTCTCGATGACGGTTTCGACGGGTTTCTCTGGTGAGGTGGAAAGGGCTGCGATGAGTTCAGGGATGGTGGAAGAGGAAATGGTTCCCAGTACAAAATATTTTGTGATGTCCTCGTAGTGGTGGGGCGTGAGTGTCGATGGGTCGATCCCGTGGCGTTTTTCCGCTTCCTTTGGATAGGAGATGAGGATGGAGGCGAGGACAGATATATCTGCGCAGGGATAGCTCTCGTGGAGTCCTTCAAAGAGGCGTGCCTGCGGCGAATGAACCATCTGGTTGGCCATCTCGGCCGACAATCCCCAGGATTCGTATCGTTTCTGTTTGTCGGCAAATGATTCTGGGAGGTTGGCGGCAATCCCTGCGAGATGTTCCTCGTCGACGGCGATGACGGGCGCGTCGGTCTCGGGATACATGCGCGCCGAGCCGGGCAACGGCCGCATGAATTCCGAGGAGCCGTCGTCTTTCGCCCGGCGGGTCTCGTCGGGGACGACGCCCTCAAGGACGTTCCTGCACCGCTTGAGGAGCGCGGTGAGCGCCTTCTTCGTTTCCCCCGGTTGCTCGACGACGAGGACGAATGCGTCGTCTGGCCCGACATCGAGCGCCTGGGAAACGGCAGCGACTTCCTTTTGGGTTATCCCATACGCTGGCAATTCATCCGAGTGGAAGATGCCTTTCGCCCGGGACGTGGCGCGCACGTACTGGGCGAGCTCCGGTCCGAGTGTATCCTTCAACAACCCCTTGAATCCCCTGATCCTGAGCCCGACGACGATGTGGTTTTCGCTCAGTCCCGCCTTTATGACCGACGAGGAACTATCCCGGAACAGCGCGGTGAGGTCCCTGGCCTCGTCGGCCCAGGCGCCGTATTCGGGGCCGAACCCGCGTTCCACCAGGGTGTCTTTGACGGCAAGGAGCATGAGCTGGCGTTTCACCTCGCCTTCGACGACCTTGGCGACGAGCTTGAGGTCCTGGACGCCCTTGACCTCGATGCGCTCTCCCTTTTCGATGGAGACGTTGAGGTCCTGGCGGATGGTCCCCAATCCCCGTTTCACCTTGCCGGTCTGGCGCAGGAGCCCGCCAATCTTTTCAGCGACTTCCCGTGCGTGGGCGGGGCCGCGTATGCTGGCATCGGTGGCTATCTCGACGAGCGGGATGCCCAGGCGGTCGAGTCGGTAGACGATGCAGCCGTCCGCCTGGCAGATGATGCGGGCGGCGTCTTCTTCCAGGCAGATGCTCGGGATGCCGACTGGGCCCCGGCTGGTGTCGATGACGCCGTCGTGGGCGACGAGCATGGTTCGCTGGAACCCCGACGTGTTGCTGCCGTCGATGACGGTCTTGCGCATGACGTGTATCTCGTCGACGACGGAGGCCGAAAGGAGCAAGGCGACCTCGAGGGCGACGTCGAGTGCGTGTTGGTTGACGGGGTGGGGGGGCTCCTCGTCGAGCTCGACCAGGCATGTCGTGTCCTGGTAGCCTTCGTAGCGGAGCGTCCGGTCGCGCAGGAACTCGTGCAGTGCGGCGGGGTCGACGTTGCCGAGCTCGCCGGCCACCGCCCGCATCCTGCGGGTGACGGTGTAGTCGGGGGGTTCGTCGCGGATGTCTGGGGGGCAGTCGCAGAAGAGCTTGCGGGAGTCAAGCTGCTGGTGGATCTCGATGCCGCACTTGAATCCGAGCTTTTCGTAATCCAAATCCATTTTAGCTCTCAGGGTGCTTGAGGGATCGTGGATCCCGAAACACCCCTTTGCTCAACCTTTGTGAAAGGTTGTGCTGGTGGATCTCGATGCCGCACTTGAATCCGTGTTCTGGGTAGTCGACCATGACGGGAGGTATTTGATACTCGCACAATATATACTATCGTTTTTTAGTGATGCGTTTCCCCAGGGATACATGAGGCGCAGCACACCATGCAAAAGGAAAAGCCCCCTGAACACAAACGCCCCTCGATTCCCCGCTCGCAGGTCGTCTTCAGGCGATTGTTCTCCGATTCGGTTGACAGCGGCTACCAGTTCAACCGGGAATCCTATGACGGCGTCGCCCGCCACCAGCTTTTTCCCGCAGACAAATTGCTTGAGGGATTACATCAGGCAGCGCCGAAGGAGACGACCGCCCTCCTCGAAAAACTGGAGCCCGAAGGAGCGAACGGAAAAAAGATTCAGAGAGCAGGGATTCCCCCCGCGACCGCCGAATTCCGCAAACTCTACATGGCCGCCGCCGAGGATGCATCGCGAACGTTTGACCCCGGCCGATACGACGGCTACCTGATATCCAACGTCTTCCCCGCAGACAAGCTCCTCGAGCGCCTGCGGGAAAAAGCACCCGACGAAACGAAGACCCTCCTTGCCGCCCTCGATAAAGCAGAGGTCAAGCCCCTCGACACCCGCACGCCCACCAACCTGCCCACGCGGAAGAATATCGCTGGAAAGTAGTGCGGTGCGCACTCACCCTATTTATGCCTCGAGCATCCAATGCTTTGTCGAGCCATGAACCAGGAGTCCCGGGTGTTCGTCCGCAAGGCGTTCAAGCGGTTCTATTTCCGAAGGCATATCAGGCCGCCTTCGTCCGTTTCGCGCCGGGAGTTCGGCTACGGCACGCTCGACGACAAGATAAAGATACGCCACAAGGCGTTCGCCTCCGAACGGGACTTCCACAACTTCCTCAAGCGCGAGGCGCCGAGCTATGTGTCTTACAGCACCGCCCACTACGAGTTCCCCGCAAACCAGCCCATGGAGGCAAAGAACTGGCTGGGCGCCGACCTCGTCTTCGACCTCGACCGCGATGTCGGCTTCCTCGACGAGGGGGAGCTCGACACGGTCAGACAGGAGGCGGCGAAGGTGGTCGAGATCCTCGAAGACGACCTCGGATTCGCACGCGGGGAGATCGCCGTCAACTTCTCAGGCAGCAAGGGCTACCACATCCACGTCTTCGCAGACGATTTTTTCGGGCTCTCAGGCGACGCCCGCCGGGAGATAGTCGACTACGTGGCGGGAAGCCTCGACTTCAAGCACTTTCTCGCAGAAGAGGACGCGGGGGGGTTCGTCCGGGTGACTGGCCCCAAGCCCGGCGACCCCGGCTGGGCGGGACGCATCGCCGGCCAGCTCCATGCGTTCTTGACGACGGCGGACAAGAAGGCGCTGAAGGCCGTGAACGGTATCGGCGAGAAGAAAGCGTCGGCCATCCTCGCCGACCGCGACAAAATACTCGCCGCCCTGGAACGGGGCGACTACGGCGCCATGCCAGACATCATCTCCTTCACGCGCCAGTCGGTGAGGGTCCGAGGCGGTGCGGGCGACCCCAACGTCTCGCTTTCGGCCATCAAGGACGTCCATTCGCGCATCATCGAGGCCATCATCTCTGACGTCGCCATTCCCATAAAGGACGCCGACAAGATGGTCACCGTCGACACCGCCCGCCTCATCCGCGTCCCCGACACCATCCACGGCGGTTCGGGATTACTGGCCGCCCGCGTGAAGAGCCTCGACGACTTTGACCCCCTCACGGATGCCGTCGCCTTCGGCGGCGATCCCGTGAAGGTGGCCCTCTCCTGCGACATCCCCGAGTTCAGGCTGGGCGACTCCGTCGTCGAGAAGGCCGCCGAGAACGAAACGCCCGAGGTCCCCGAATGCGCTGCCGTCTACCTCATCGTGAAGGGTGCAGCCGAGATAGCCCCCTAGCCGCTACTTGCCTAATCCGGTCTCTTTGGATGGCGCGGGTGGTTCTTGTTCCCTCTTATCCCACCAGAGTATGGTGGCAAGGAGGGCGACAAGGAACGCGATGACCAGGTACGTGGAGCGAGAAGGCGCGGGTTCTTCCCATGGAAGCGTCGTCGTGGCGGCAAGTGATGAGGAGGCGGGCGCGCTCGTCGTCGTGACGATGACGCAGCCGTGTCGCTCGGGTTCGGTGCCCGCTGGACAATTGAGCGCTGCGCACAATCTATCAAGGCAGAACTCGCCGTCCATGCAGTCCTCGTCTGCCGTGCACTCGATGGATTCACAGACGCCAGCGAGACAGAATCCGCCTGGGAGACAATCCTTGTCGCCCAGGCAAAGGCCCTGTGCAAGAGTGGTCGTCGATGCGGGGGGGAGCGTCGTGGACGAGTCCTCGGGGGGGAGGACCTTCACGGAGAAGGGATGCTCGACGTCGACGCGGCCTGACGTGGCGAGAAAGGATCCCTTGTAGAGCCCGGGACCCGTTTCGGCGGGGATGGTGAGACGGCAGGGAACGGAGACCGCATCGCCGCCATACAGTCTCACCGATGCGCGGCTGATGACGAGGTCGCCGACGGGTAGGCGTCCCTGGAGCCTGACGGTGCCAAGCGAGCAGCCGGGAGCCGAAAGCCGGAAGGTGAACTCCTCTGATTCTCCGGGATACATGGTGGCATAGTAGGGTGCCTGGAAGTTGAGCCGGTAGCTGCAGCCGCCTCCGCCGCTTCGGGGAGGCGTCGAGGTGGTGGGGGCTGCCGTCGACGTCGAGGTCGCAGGGGTGGAGGTCGTGGAGGATGTCGTGGTGGGGGGAGCCGTCACGGTGAGGCGGCCGGCGTAGGTCGACTGAGTAGTCGTTTCGCTGTCGGCAATCCGTAGCGTGATGGACCAGTCGACGCCGGGTGTCGCCATGGCGGAGGTCGAGACGCGGGAGCACCAGACGCCGTCCGATGTGCCGGCGTCGTTGCACAAGCCGGCGGCGCCGTCATCCTCCGGCGTCAAGGTGTAGTGGTTGGCGTCGTCTGAGGCGTTCTCGCTGCTTGAGACAGCGTTCCAGAGGACGACCTGGGACGCGTTCGAGTCCAGGTCTGAGAGGCTGTTGGCGTCGGAGACGACCACAAGCAGGTACAGGGAGTCTCCTGCCATGATGGTGGCCGTGGAATTCCAGCTCGACCCGTCAGTCGACAACAGCAGGCCCGATATGGATGGGGGTGCGTTCTGGACGCTGACGTTGACGTCGACGAGGGCTGCTGCTGAATGTGCTATTAGAGGCAGGATGAGACAGGAGAGCGACAACCGCGAGACGAATGACAAATGCATCCTAGTTATCCTGATTGGGCGTTGACGTTTATTACTCCGCTGCATGCGCCCGCCAGGCCTGATGCGGGTAGTT
>CAYUFO010000019.1:0-11535 GCA_964443985.1 uncultured archaeon
CTCTCTTGACGGCATTCATGCCGCGGAGAGCCGGAAACCCCGGCCTTAAGGTCGGGGAGGAGGCCGCGTCCACCGGCGTCTTTCCATGAGGGGCGCCATAACGGCCGAAAGCGGGGGGTCAGACGAGCACGACGCCCGTAGAGAGCTACGTCGTCGACGACACGGTCTATGCCCTGTTATTCGGCCAATGGGTGCAGGTCCCAGCCCGCGATGACCTGTGGCAGGAACACGATGTCGTCGCCCATCTCGCCCCCGTCATCGGCGGCAGCACGCCGACGGCCACAGCCTTCGAAAACGACACCTACCACCTCTCCTTTGCCGTCGACCCCGTCTTTCTCTTTGAGGGAGCCATCGGCACTCAGGGAGTCCGGCAGGCGTATTCCGACGCCGACCTCTCACGGCTCATCCGCAACAGCACGTTCACCGTCTGGGTGGATCCCGGCACCGCACACATTACCGCGGTCGACGTCGTCGTTGACGTCCAGGTCACGCCCGAGATACTCGGCATGGGTGAGGCGGTGGCAGGAGAACGGGCATCCCTGTCCTATCGCCGTCGCATCGAGGTGTCGGGCGTCAACGAGCCCGTCTCCATCAGCGTGCTAGCCGAAGCCGCGCAGGCAGCCCGGTATCCGACGTCTTCAGACGCCGCCGGCTTTCAGGGCATCGGTGGCGCCGCTCCTATGCCTATGTAGCGTGTCGGGGGTTCTCTTTCTTTTTGGCCTTGGCATCTTCCTTCAACCGCTTCTTTTCCAGTTTGAGGCGCTTCTTTTCGAGCGTGTAGTCGGGTTCTTGTTGTGGTGGGGTATGGGGTGCATCGCCTGCAGGTGGCGTGGGAGTCTTGCCTGATGTTCCCCCCAATAGAGAAATCACTTTTTTCCCGAGGTGCTTGCCGAAGGTGGCGATGAAGCCGCCGATGAAGACGATGACCACCCACGTCGCCGTCTGCGAGAAGAGCCCCCAGTCCATGTCACCATCAATAGGGATTCTGCCCTTTTAATGTGCTGGGGGGGGGCGTCACCGGCTATTTTTTATGCCAGTTCCCATAGTATAGGGTGGGGTGCCATGAAGGCGGCTGCATTCTGGAAGGCGGGTGAAGACGGCGTCGTGCACTGTCGGCTCTGCCGTCAGGCCTGCGCTGTCGCCCCTGGCGCCCGGGGCCTGTGCGGCGTGAGGGAGAACCGCGGCGGCACCCTCTACTCGCTCGTCTACGGCAAACCCATCACCGCCACCGCCGACCCCATCGAGAAGAAACCCCTCTTCCACTTTCTTCCGGGCACCCAAAGCTACAGCCTCGCCACGGTGGGCTGCAACTTCCGCTGCAGGCACTGTCAGAACGCCGACATCAGCCAGGCAGCCCGCCGCGGGGCCGCCATCCCCGGCCGGGAGGTCTCTCCCGAAGACGTCGTCGGGGGGGCGCTGGCTGCGGATTGCAAAAGCATCGCCTATACCTACACGGAACCCACCATCTTCTATGAATACGCTCGCGACATCGGCATCCTCGCCAGAAAGCGGGGATTGAAGAACGTCTTCGTGTCGAACGGCTACATGGGCCCTGCAGTCGTTGCGGACGCGGCTTCGTCCTTCCTTGACGCCGTCAACGTCGACATCAAGGCGTTCTCAGAAGAGTTCTACCGTGGCGTGTGCGGCGCCCGATTGCAGCCCGTCCTCGATGCCACGGTCGCGCTCAAGAAGGCGGGCGTCTGGGTCGAGGTGACCACGCTCGTCATCCCAGACCTCAACGATTCACCCGATGAGCTTCGCCAGCTTGCCGACTTCATCGTCGCCGAGCTTGGCGCCGAGACACCTTGGCACCTCTCCCGATTCCACCCCGACAACGAGCTGCTCGACAGCCAGCCGACGCCCCTTGAGACGCTCGGGATGGCCGTCGAGGTCGGCCGCGAAGCCGGCCTCAAATACATCTACGTCGGCAACGTGGGGGATTCAGCGGGCCTCGCGACTCGTTGTCCCTCCTGCGGGGAGCCGGTCCTCTCCCGCGACGGGTTTTTCGTCGACGGCAACCGGCTCGTCGACGGAGCATGCCCCTCCTGCAAGAAAGAGATCGCGGGGGTGTGGCGGTGACGCTCTTAGAGGACGTACTCACAGAAATCACGCCATCGGCCGAGGAGCGAACGAAGGCCGAATCGGTCGTCAAAGAAGTTGAGACAACGCTTAAGGGGTTAGGGGCCCGCCCCCTGCTCGTGGGTTCGTTCGCCAAGGACACCGACCTCGCCGGCGACCGGGACATCGACCTCTTCATCCTCTTCGATTCCGAGACCAGTCGAGACGATTTGGAGAAGCGGGGGCTCGCGATAGGAAAGAAGCTCTTCTCCGAACTCGGCGTGGGATACGACATCGATTACGCCGAGCATCCCTACGTCAAGGGGGCGTACAAGGGATTCGACTTCGAGATAGTCCCCTGCTACGGCGGCGACGGCTCGGAGCTGAAGAGCTCAGTGGACCGCACGCCCCTGCACACGACATTCGTCTGCGAGCAGGCTGCGGCAGGAAGTCTTCCCGTCGGCGACGTTCGGCTGTTGAAGAAGTTCATGAAGGTGCAGGGTGTCTACGGAGCCGAGGCGAAGGTGCTCGGCTTCAACGGCTACCTCGTCGAACTGCTAGTCTATCGCTACGGGTCCTTTGACGGCGTGCTCGAGGCCGCTTCGACCTGGAAGTTCGGTGAGATCCTCGACCCTGCGGGTTTGTGGGAGGACGCCAGCGCACTCAACTACTACTTCACGGACGCCGTTCTCGTCGTCGTCGACCCCGTCGACCAGGACCGCAACGTGGCGGCGGCGGTGTCCCGGCAGAAGATGGCCGAGTTCATGGCGGCTGCCCGTGGGTATCTCAGGGAGCCCTCCCGGGAATGGTTTTTCCCGCCCGCGCCGTCACCGCCCGCTTGTGCGGCTTTGGTGGGGGCGGCGGAGAAACGGGGCACGACGCTCGCCGTCGTAGCTATCGGGCATCCCGTCCTCAACGTCAACTCGCTGTACGGCCAGCTTCGGCGGACGCTCAGGGCGGTCGCCTCCACCGCCGAGTCGTACGGCTTTCACGTTTTCAAGTCAGGGTTTTGGACGGACGAAGGGGAGCGGTCCTATCTCGTGGTGGAGTTCGATGTCGCCGAGCTTCCAGCAGTCGAGCGCCTTCGCGGGCCTCCGCTCGACACGGACGTCCCCAACCAGGAGCGGTTTCTTGCGAAGTATCTGAAGAATCCACCCTACATCGAGGACGGCTACTGGTTCGTCGACAAGCCCCGAAGGCATACGGTGGCTGATGCGGCTCTCAGCAAATGCATCGGGGCACGCCACGGCTTCGGCAAGGATTTTCGCGCGTCGGCGTCGTTTGCGCTCGTCTCCCTGAGGAAGGCGCTTGAGGACTGCGATGCCGTAGGGTTTCGCTTGATGCTCGGGGAGTTTCTTAGAGTCAGGTAGTCTGTGGATGGGGGAAGGGCGGTCGTGCGGCTTTCCGGTCGGGGGTTCTCTTCTTTCGAAGGTTATTTCCCGTGTTTCGCGAGCCGCGACCCTTTTGTTAGCGTTTTGCCCCCTTTGTTTCCTTTTCAGATTTGAGGGTTTTTTCTTTTGTTCCCTTCCGTTCTCATCCACGCCAAGGACGTTTTCATCCTTGGTAATATAATGTATGATATTATCATATAAAAGCGCGATGGTTTACAAAAGAAAGCCGATCACCTAAACGACATGTGTGGCTAATCCTTGCCCAAAAACCGCCGGAACATAGGGTGCATCTCGCTCATCTGCTCCTTTTGCACCTCCTCATAGAGGCGGTAGATGATGCCGACAGTCAGAAGGATGCCCGTGCCGCTGCCGACCGCGCCCAATAGGTCAGCACCCGCGGCAAGGAGGCCCACGGCAACCGAGCTTATGATGGTGACCTGGGGGATATACTTGCCGAGCATCCGCTGGATGACGCGTTTGTCGCGGCGGAATCCGGGAATCTGCATACCGCCCTGGTGTATCTGGTCGGCGACCTGCTCTGGGCCGAGCCCCGTCGTTTGCACCCAGAACTGGCCGAACAGGACGCATAACCCTGTGAAGACAAGCGTATAGATGATGAGGTGGATGATGACCGACATGTCTCCGAGCTGATCGATGCGCGAGGGGTCAAGGATGCCGTTGAGCTCGCCGAGCGTGATGTTCCTCGTCACCGTATACACAATCTTCTGCACCATTGACATGTCGTCCCACGCCGGCGGGTTATTGGGATCGATGCCCGCGAACCCCGCCCACATGTTGACGTTCATGAGGAGGGCTGCCGCCAAGATGACCGGGATGTTCGACACGTAGAAGAAGCGAAGCGGGTAGCGGCCGCCGACGCCCCGGATGCCGCCGTACGACAAGGGAATCTCTAGCCGCATGGACTCGCCGAGGACGACGACGAGGAACACGACGACGGTCCCCAAAAGCGGCCACAGCATGAACCAAAGAAGGTCGCCGTTCATCATCCAATAGATGAAGTTGGGGATGATGCCCGCATAACCTCCCGCCGGGCTCGGCAGGATGTTAAAAGACCGGATGATGACCTGCTGGGACACGCCGCCGGCGATAAAGAGGCTGATGCCCGAGCCGATGCCCCACTTGCTCACGACCTCGTCTAGATACATGAGGATGATGGAGCCCAGGGCTATCTGTAGGATGGTGAACGTCGTGATGGGCTCGAATATCTTCTGGATGAGGGGCAAATCCGCGCCCACCATGTTGGTGACGATGACGAGCGCACTCGCCTCGAAGAAGGCGATGACGACGGTGAGGATCTTCTGGGCGCCCTGGAAGAGGGCCCGGTTCTCCATGCGCTGCATGTCGAGGTCGATGATCTTGGAGCCGATGAGCAGCTGCAGTATGATGGACGCCGTGACGATGGGGCCGATGCCTATCGACGTCAGCGACCCCATGCTCGAAGCGAAGATGATTTGGAGCTGGGCGAACTGGGGGATGCGCTCCATCAATCGCTCGGGCGTCACGCCGTAGGGATAGATGACGCCCATGATGAAAAAGAGCACGAGAATGGAGAGCGTCCACGTCGTCTTCTCCTTGAAGGAGACATGCCTTCGGGGCTGGGTGACTTCGGGGATGTATTTCAAGGCCGGGCGGAGAAACTCCAAATCCATAGCCTTATCCCTCGCGGTAGCCTGATTGGTCTGAGACGCTGGTTTCGGGCTCGGCTGCGGGTTCGGCGGACTCGTCGCCCATTACCCCCTCTATGGAGCCTCCCGCCGCCTCGATCTTTTGTCGGGCCTTCTCGCTAGCGGATGCGACGAGGACGGTATAAGCCTGGTCGACGCTGCCGGCTCCGAGGAGCTTGTCGAAGCCCGCCTTCGCGAGGTCGACCTTCACGGTATCTCCTTTTTTTTCAACAGCCCCCAGCTTTTCGAAGTCGGGGAGTCGGTCGGCGAGGACGCCAACGTTGAGCGTCGCAAGCGATACAACCGTCGACTGAGGCCGCTTGAAGCCCTTGTGCCCGAAGTGGCCCTTCACGTACTTCGAGAAGTAGCTCCACTTCTGCTTCTTGCTGCCACCGCGTCCCCTCCCTCCGCGGGAGCCCGCTCCCCGGTGCTTCTGGGCGTTGCCGTAGCCGTGCGTCCGGCTGCCCCGCTTCTTGTGGGTCTTGCGATCCTTGTGGGCCATGTCAGATCATCCGCTCCAACAATGCATTGATGTCGCCGCCCCGGTAGCCGAGGGCGCCGCCGAGGCTGTAGGGCTTCTTGATGCCCGCCCGCTCGAATCCGCGCTGGGGCGGCTTGAGCCTGAAGACGGGCTTGAGGTTGGGGACGTCCTTGAGGTCGGCCTTCGACTCGATGACGGCCTTGGAGAGCTCGGCGACCGATGCAAGGCCAGCGCGCTCCTTGACGTAGTCGTCGGTGAGGGGTTTGTTGCCGCGAATCAACGCCCGCTTCGCCAAAAGCTCCTTGAGCACCTTCTCCGATATCTCCCCCCAGGTGACGTAGTCGTTGACCTTGGTTATCATGCCCTTGTACTGCGGCCGGTCGTCGACGATGACGCAGTGGTTGGACTGGTTGAGGTTGAGGAGCCTGAGGGTGTCCTCGATGTCGCCGCGCACGTTGGTGGTGCCGCGCACCCTCACGATGGCGAGCTTGACGGGCGGTGGCGTCTCGGACGCCTTCGGGGATTTCTTGGGAGATGAGGCCATGCTATTCTGTGAGCGGGGGTTCCGGGGGCGCAGGAGAGGCGACGGCCCCGGCGACTATGTTGAGCTTCTTCGCTTGCGCCTGGCTCACCTTCACCTTGTTGGTCGCGTCAAGGGCATCGAAGATGGCGTGGGCGAAGTTGATGCTCGTGCGCGAGTGGCCCTCGGTGTGGACGCGGGCGTCCTCGATGCCTGCGAGGCTGAGTATCTTCTTTGAGACCTCCCCCGAAACGAGGCCGGTGCCCCGCGGCGCGGGCTTGATGGTGACGACGACCGAGCCGCGCTTTGCATGAACCTTGAAGGGGACGGTGTGGGGTCGGCCGCAGCCGCACTCCCAGCTCGAACAGGCGCGCCGTATCTCGCGCAGGTTGAGCTTGGCGCGGACGATGGCCTTCCTGATGGTGGGGCCTATCTCCTTGCCCTTGTCCTCGCCGACGCCTACGTAGCCGTTCTTGTTGCCGACGGCGACGACGACGCGGAAGCGGGCCCTGCGGCCCGAGTCGGTGGCCCGCTGGACGTTGTCGACGGCGAGTATCTCCTCGTCGAGTTCGGGCAAGAGGGTGTCGATGACCTCGACTTCGCGTATGGGCTGGGGGAGGTTGATGACGTCGTGGATGTCGGTGACTTCGCCGGTCCGCACTCGCATGCCTATCGTGGTGCGGGGCTTCCAGATCGGCGCCTCGCGCTCCTCGCGGCGCGGCGCGGGTCGCCTGCCCGTGCGTGGGGCGCCCTTCTCCTCTTCGCGCTCCTTTTTTTCGTCCTTCTTGCGGATCTTCTTTTTGATTTCCTTGACGTCCTCTGCTTCGGCGAGCTCTTCTTCCTCCCCTTCTGTCTCCTCTTTGACGTTGGCGGCGGCGTCCTCTTCCTCGGGAGCCTCCTCGAGGTCTTGTGTCGATTCCTGTGGGGGCATAGCCTTTGGGGTCCCGCCTGCTTTCTGTTCGGGGGCGGGTTCCTCGGTCGGGGGTGCCGGAGGAGCCGGTGGGGCGGCGGCTTCTTTCTCGCCTTGTTCCTGCGTGGGTTCGTCAGTCATTTTCCTGTGGTGACGGTGATGTATTTGGGCCGGCCTTCTTGGTCTTTTTCTTCGCGGGTTTCTTCTGTGGTTCGCGTTTCTTGCCGGCGTCGATGGCCTTCTTCACTGCGTCGATGTCGGCGTCCATCGATGATGCCTCCTTTCGGTGGCCTTGGATGTGCTTTCCGGCGAGGCGCTCGTCTACGGGGTAGATGTCGTCGCCCGCCCGGACCGAGACGCCGGCGTCGACGACGCCCTTGAGGGCGGCGTAGGTCCTCGAGCCCTTCGCGGGATTGGCGAGGCCTGCGTCGAAGATGTAGTCGTCGGCGTCGAGCTTCTTGGCGTGCGTCCCGAAGAGGAAGCCGGTGAGGTAGGCGGCGGGTATGTTGCCCGTCGCGTGGCGCCAGCCGTATCCTGCGAGGTCGCTGGAATGGGATTGGGAGACGATGACGTCGCCGTCGGGGTCGTAGCGGATGGCCTGGACGCGGATGTGCTTGTTTGAGGGGCGCACGGCGATGCGCGGACGACCCGACTTCAGCAGGGCAAGGCGCCGTCGGTAGCTCGTCTTCTGCTCGCGCCTGCGCCGGTAGCGTACCGAATACGTGGGTCCCTTGGCCATTATTGTTTCCTCATGCGTTCGAGCGTCTCATGGAGATGGCGGCGGCTGTGGAAGAGATTCCCCTTGGCGCGCCGGTAGAGGAGCCGGTAGGTCGCGGCGTCTATCTTCCCCTCCTTTTTGAGGGTGGCAAGCTCATCGCGGATGGCGCGGATCTTGTTAATCCACTGCGCCTTGGAGGGCGTGCGGGCCTTCTTTGCGCCCGTGCGCTTGCCGGGGCCGCTCTGGCGTCGTTTTTTCTTCTGGGCAAGTCGTTTGCGTACCCTGCCGCGGCTGTTGCCCTTGGGCTTCTTCGCCGAGATGACGCCCTGCTTGACGAGGTCGCGGATGTCTTCGCGGGTGATGGCTTCGCTGGCCTCCTCCTGCTGGTCGGGGTCGATGACGACCTTGTGGACGCCGACGCCGAGGACGTCTGCTGCGATGCGTTTCTGGCTTCTGAGGTTCATTGCTCGTCTTTGCGTGGGTTGAGGATGGTGATGCCCCGTTCGTTGGCGTGGGCGATGATGCGGTTGCGCGAGCGCCTGCCGACGCAGGAGGCGATGATGGCTCCCTGGACGGCGGCGTCGAGGGATTCGAGCTCCTTCGTCGTGGCTATGCGGACGGGTCTGAGGCCCGTGGGGTGGATGCCTGAGAGCTCGTCAGGCTTCTTGTAGCCGATTTTCGGGAGTCTCGGCTTCCCCCGTTTTTCGAGGTGCTGCTTGCTGTCGACGCCCCGGGGCCGGCGCCAGCTTTCGGGGATGCATTTGAGGCGCCATTGGTCGGCGCGCCGGAACGTGGGGACGTCTCCTTTCAGCTTTTTTCGCTCGGCGGCGACGTCCTGCCTCTCCTTTGCCACGCCCTTTGGGGGGTGTTTGATCTTTTCCACGGGCTTGGGCGCCCGCTTCTTTTCCGGCTTCGGTTTCTCCGTTGCCGGCTCCTTCTTCTTATCCTTTTGCGCCTCTTTTTCCCCTGTCTCTTCGGGTTTTCCGCCGTCGGCGGGGTCACCCTCCCTCTTTTCTTCGGCGGGCGGCTTCTTCTTTTGCGCCTTCTTTGATGCTGCCTTCTTTTGGGGGGTTTTCTTCGAGGGAGCGGCTCCCTTGGCGGCGGTCTTCTTGGCCGCGGCCTTCTTGCTCGGCGCCTTCTTCTCCGTCTTCTTTTTCACGGATTTCTTTTCGGGCGTCGAGCCCTTATCCTCTGGTTTCTCTTCGGCCATCGTCTAGTGGGCCTTGGCGAGCGGCTTCCCGTTCTTCTCGGTGAGGTAGATGCCGTCCTGGAAGATGCGGGGGTCGAGGTTCTTGATGCGCGTCGTCTGCTCAAGGGTGGCGGCGGTCTGGGCGACGAGCTCCTTGTCGGCGCCGGAGACCGTGACGTCTTGGCCCTTGATGTCGACGGACACGCCCGGGAATATCTTCGACTTCCTCGGGTGCTTTTCGCCGAGGAAGTTGTCGATGACGACGTGGTCGCCCTGCACCTTGACGTTCATGGGGAAGTGGGCGTAGACTATCTTGAGCCGGTAGACGTAGCCCTCCCGGACGCCGGCTATCATGTTCTTCACGTGGGCAGCGACGGTGCCCGTGATGGCGCGGTCCTGGCGGCGCTTGGTCTTGGTCGACACCACTATCTTCCCGTCCTCCGTGGCGAGCAGGACGCGGGGGCTCTTGAAGGTCCGGGTCAGCGCGCCCTTCTCTCCTGTGACGCTGAGGGTCTTGCCCGCGAGTTCCGCCTGGACCCCGTCGGGGACGTCGATTTCGGCGGGCCGCAATTCCTTGACGTGGTCTTTGTCGGTCATGGTGTCTTCTGGTGAGTCGCTGCCTAGTAGACGTAGGCGATGAGGCGTCCTCCGAGTCCCCGTTTCTTCGCTTCCCGGTGGTCCATGATGCCCCGGGGCGTGGAGACGACGAGGATGCCCATGTCGCGGGCGGGCAGATAGCGCTTCTCGTAGGTGTCGTATTCGTCTTTTTTGACGGCGTGGCGCGGCTTGATGACGCCGCAGTCGTTGATGGACTGGGTGAGCGACACGGTGATGATGCCGCCCTTCGACTCGTCTTGCCGTTCGAATTCGCCGATGTAGCCTTCCTTCTGGAAGACCTTGAGGACGTCGACGAGGAGGTTGGAGACGGGGCTGACCGTGCAGGCCGCCTTGCCCACCCTCTCGTGGTTCTTTATGTTGCCGATGGCGTCGTTGACGAGGTCGTGCATCATTTTATTGGTGGTGTTGGGAAATTCAAGGCTATCCCTTAGGTAAAAACGCCTTATAAATACCGGGCGTTTTCCAGCGCTTAGCGCTGTGGTTTCTCCTTCCTTCCTCGGACGAGCTCGCTCAAAGAGATGTCGTTGACCTTGATGACCTTGTAGCGGACGCCCGAGAGGTCGCCCATGGAGCGGCCCTTCCTTCCGCCGAGCCCTTCGATGAGGACTTCGTCGTGCTCTTCGATGAAGGTGACGGCCTTGTTCCTCGGGCAGAAGGCGGTCACCTGGCGGCCGTTCTTGATGAGCTGGACTCGGACGCACTTTCTGATGGCCGAGTTGGGCTGTTTGGCTTCGATGCCGACTTTTTCAAGGACGATGCCGCGGGCCTGGGAGGCTCCCTCGAGGGGGTCGTGTTTTTCTTTGAGCTTGAGGACTCTCCGTGCGTAGTCGTTCTTCTTCCACCGGAACTTCTTGCGGTGGTCTTGGAGGTTTTTCGCTGCGAATTCGCCTCTTCCCATTTTCTTTCGTGTTTCCTCTGTTTATTCCTATATTACTGTTCGGTCCTTTTTATCGCGATGTCGTCGGCCAGGCCGTGCCTTTGGGCGATCTTCCTGGCGAGCTTGATACGGTGGCCGTCGCGTCCGACGACGCGGCTTCGGTCGCGGGCTGCGACCTCGATGACGGCCGTGGTCTTTTCGTCTCCCGTCCTCTTTACGACGACGTTCTTGATGGCGACGGGGGCGAAGAGGTTGGCGATGAACGTCGCTGGGTCGCTGCTCGCTTCCGCGACGACGACGTTTTTGCCGAACGCGTTGCGCATCCGTTCGATGTTGGCGCCGCCTTTGCCGATGGCGAGGCCCATGTCGCCTTCGGCGACGATGAAGGCCACGCCTTCTTCGGTGGCAAGGCAGTCTTTGACGTTCGCGCCGGTGATGGATTCGAAGAGCGTGATGGTTTTGATGTCGTTGGTGTCGAGTCGGATTTTTGCCATGGTGGCAGGATTACATGGTTTGGATTTCGTCGAGGATGTCTGATTCTCCGGGGTCGGTGATGGCGAGAGCTGCGACGGGGTGGGGTCTCGCGCAGATGGCGCCGAGCGCGAGGGCGTCGCTTTTGATGGCGAGATGCGGGGTGTCTGCGAGCTGGCAGTAGTAGGTGATTCGTTCTCGGATTTCGGGGGGGCAGTTGTGGGCGACGATGACGTATCTGGTTTCCCTGTTGAGGAGCGCGTCGATGACGCCGTTGGCTCCGAGGGCGACGTCGCCGGTCTTGATGGCGTTCATGAGCTTGGGTTTGAGGTCGGTCATTTCTTAGCCCCCTTCTTTGTTGTTTTCTTGGCCGTTTTTTTTGCGGTCGTCTTCTTCTGGGCCTGTTTTTTCTCGGCTGCGGGTTTTGTGGTGGCTTTTTTTACCACCGTTTTCTTCTTTGTCGTGGTTTTTTTGGATGCTGCGTTCTTCTTTGTTGACTTTTTGGATGCCGTCTTCTTTGTTGCCGCCTTCTTTTTCACGGATTTCTTGGCCGCTGCTTTTTTCGGGGTCGTTTCCTTTGCGGCCTTCTTTTTGGTGGTCTTCTTTGGGCCCGTCTT
>CAYUFO010000019.1:11635-13860 GCA_964443985.1 uncultured archaeon
TTCCCTGCCGTTTTCTTGGCTGTAGCTTTCTTCGAGGCAGCATTCGTCTTCTTTTTTGCTCCCGTCCCCCCGAAGTAGTCGGCGTTGACGGCGAGCTCCACCATGCCGGTGCCCATGGGGATGGGCTGGCCGATGATGATGTTCTCGGTGACGCCTTGGAGCAAGTCGACCTCGCCTCTCAGCGCGGCGTTGAGGATGTGCTTTTCGGTCTCCTCGAAGGCGGCGCGGGCGAGGACGCTTCCCTTGGAGCCGCTGATGCCCTGGCGGCCGACGGCCTGCAGGCTGCCGGTCGCCGTCATCTGGTCGGCGACGAGCATGATGTGGCGCTGGTCGACGTCGAGGCTCTGCTCCTCGAGGACGCGGGTGGCCTCGTGGATGATGGCGTTTCTGGCGGCCTCGATGCCGAGGGTCTCATAGGCCTGGTAGATGTCGTTGGTGGTGGTGCGCGTGGGGTCGACGCCCTCGATGCCGAGGATGGAGCCGAGGTTGCTGCCCTCGGCGTAGATGACGTATTCATCGTCCTTTCGGCGCACGAAGGTGCGGGTGATGCCCTTGAGCCCGCGGATGCGCTTCTTCTCGATTTTGAGCTTGAGCTTCTGCAGGTCGCTGAGCTTGTCTCGCTTGACGCGGTAGGTCTTGGCATCCTCTTCGGTCTCGATGAGCTTTTGGAGGGCCTTGCGGGCATCGTCGTCGTCGACGTCGATGACGAGCTCCTTTTTCTTGAGGTCGACGCGCATGGAGACGAGGTCCTTGAGGAAGGTCTCCTCGAGCTGGTCGGCTATCTCGGAGGCCTTCCTGCGGGTCTTGTTGTATTCGTCGTCGAGGTAGATGGTCATGATGGCGTTCTTGGGGCTTCGCTTGGCGTCGATGATCTCGATGAGGCGGGGGAGGCCTAGGGGGACGGATAGTTCGACGACGCCCGCGTAGTGGAAGGTCCGAAGCGTCATCTGGGTGCCGGGTTCGCCGATGCTTTGGGCGGCGACGGTGCCGACGGCTTCGCCGGGGGCGACGATCCTCTTCGTTTCGTTGGTGTACCCTTTCTTCATGGGGTCGATGCCGTCTTCCCCGTAGAGGAACTGGACGAGGCCGCCGCCGTCTCCGCGCACGCTCATGTCGGGATAGACGACGAGGTCTTGGAGCGCGTTGATGAGCCGGCGCTGCATGTAGCCTGAGCGGCCGGTGCGGATGGCGGTGTCGACGAGGCCTTCGCGGCCTCCCATGCTGTGGAAGAAGTATTCGGTGGGGTTCATGCCCTCCTTGAAGCAGGATTTGACGAATCCGTTGGCTTCGGCGGAGACGTCGCCTGCCGCGAAGTGGCTGAGAGTGCGGTCGTGGTATCCGCGTTTGATGCGTTTTCCGCGGACGGCTTGCTGGCCCACCGAGCCGCTCATCTGGGTGAGGTTGAGCATGCTGCCCCTTGCGCCCGCGCGGGTCATGATGACGCTCGAGTTTTCTCCGATGTCGTCTGCGGCCATCTTTCCGGTCTGGGTGCGGGCTTTGCCGAGCTCGACCATGATGTAGTCTTCAAGCGATTCTTCGGGGGATTTTCCGGGGATGGTGCGCAGTTCGCCCTTGCCGTAGGCTGTGATGAGGTCGTTGACGGCGTCTTCGGCGTCGTGGAGGAGCTTTTTGATGTCCTTGGCGGTCGTGTCGGTGAGGTCTCCTTCGTCGATGCCGACACTGAATCCGAATTTCATGAAGGAGCGGATGGAGAGCCTCGTCGAGGTGTCGATGTAGCCTGCTGCCGCCTTTGGGCCATATCTCGTGAACATCTCGTTTAAGAGGGTGCCCTCCATGCCTTCGGCGTCGATGATGCCTGAGACGAGCTTGCCCTTCTTGATGCAGACGTAGGCTTCGGCGTCGCATTTGGTCTCTTGGGGGCAGAGATCCTCTTTTTTCGCGCCCTCGCAGTCTCGGCAGAGCTTGGACTTGTAGCAGTGGTCGAGGTCCTCTGGGAGTAGGAGGCTGAATATCTCTTTGCCGGTGAAGGTCTTTTGGCCTTTGGGGAGGGCGACGAGGTCGCGAGTGAGCTGGAGTGCCTCGCATCGGCTCATCTTCACGGACTTTCGCGTCAGAAGATACATGCCGGTGACGTGGTCGTGGCGGCCGCCGATGAGGGGTTTGCCGAAGCGGGGGCTCACGATGTTCTCCTCGACCTTCATGAGGATGTCGGCTTCGGCTATGGCTTCCTCGCTTTGCGGGACGTGGAGGTTCATCTCGTCGCC
>CAYUFO010000020.1:0-13761 GCA_964443985.1 uncultured archaeon
GGGTGGCGACCGCCGCGGGCCTCGCCGCAGGCGCCGACTACATCCTCATCCCCGAAAAGCCCGCCGCCGTCGAAGACATCGTCGAGGTCATCAGGGCCCGCCACAAGCGGGGCAAGGACTTCAGCCTCGTCGTCATCGCAGAGGGCGCCACCCTCAAGGGAGACGAGGATTTTGCCAAGGTCTCAGAGGAGAAGGATGCCTTCGGCCACGTCCGCCTGGGGGGCGTCGGCTACCGGCTCGAAGCCGAAATAAAGAGGCTCACCGAGAACGTCGACACCCGGGTGACGGTGCTCGGCCACGTCGTGCGCGGCGGCTCGCCGACCGTCTTCGACCGCATCCTCGCCACCCGCTACGGTGTGCGGGCAGTCGAGCTCGTCGCCGCCGAGGACTTCGGGAAGATGGTCGCGCTCCGGGGCGATAAAATCGAAGCTGTTCCCCTGTCTGAGGCCGTCAAGAACCGCCAGGTCACCGACGAGTTCTACGAGATGGCGCGGATATTCTTCGGGTAGCTGGCGTTCCAGATGATTGCCGACAACGCGGCGGCGGTGGGGTCGTCGCTTGCGGGCCGCGATGTGACGTTGGTGGCGGTCGTCAAGTATGCGTCTATCCCCGATATCCAGGCGGTGGTCGATGCGGGCGTCGGCGATCTCGGCTTCAATTACGTGCAGCATGCCGAAGAGGTGCTCTCGGTGGTACGGGGGGGCATCACGTCGCATTTCATCGGGCCGCTGCAGCGCAACAAGGTCCGGCGGGCGCTCGCCTTCGCCGACCTCATCCACAGCGTCGATTCGCAAAAGCTCCTCGACAGGATCGAGCGCGTCGCAGCCGACATGGGCCGCGGCGTGGACGTCCTGGTGCAGGTGAAGACCGACCGAGAAAAGAAGCACGGTATCCTGGAAGAGGAGATCATGGCCTTCCTCTCCTCCCTTCCCCCCTATTCGAACGTCGCTTTTCGGGGGTTCATGACCATCGGTCCCCCGGCCGAGAACCCACAGGATTCACGTCCCGTGTTCACCTGCATGCGCCATCTCCTCGATGCGGCACGCGCCGTCGATAATCCATCGTTTCGATTCGAGCACCTGTCGATGGGCATGACCGACGACTACCCCGTGGCGGTCGAGGAGGGGGCCACTCACGTGCGCATCGGCTCTGCGCTCTTCGGGCGGTAGCACCTCACCTGTCTTGGAGCTCCAAGACGAGGAAGTTCTGGTCCTCGCCGTAGATGATGGGGTTGAAGCCCTCGGCGTTGACGAGCAGCTCGAGCCGCTCGTTCAATGCGTCGGCGTATGCCGTGTGGTTTCGCTCGTAGAGGCTGCCTAGGCAGTAGCCGTCGAGGAACACGTATCTGTAGCCCTTGCGGGAGAGGAACCCGTGGGTCTCTTCCGTCGTTTTGCTCGTGAAGCCTTCCCGGAAGGCGAGGACTTCCCGGTCCCAGGGGAACGACAGGTAGTCGAGGCCGATGAGGATGGGGTCGTATTCCGTCGGGCGGCCCGGCTGATGGCAGGCGGGATAGACGGCTGCGTTCTTGGGGATTCGGTCGACGAGGAAATATCCTGTGAGGTGGTCGTGGGTCTTCCAGTCGGTGCCGGCAGGCCAGACGGACGTCTCGATGCGGTATTTGGGGACTCCCGACGTGAACGCCGTCCCCGCGGCGAGCAGGGCGATGACGAGCAGGGCTAGTGCCCGACGATGCTTGAATCGGCCAACGATTTTAGCGGTCCCGTACCCGCACACGAGGGCGAGGGGTATGGCGAGATACGACCAGAACTTGTAAGGCATCACCGACACCGGCAGCTCGTTGCCCTCCAATCCGAGAAACGAGAAGAGGAGCCACAGCACCGTTACCAGCATCCACTGCTGCCTGCGTGGCCCACCCACCAAAGCCTCCTTCCTCTGAAGGAGGGCGTATATCATCACGGTGAGCGAGACCGCGAAGAAGGGGAAGAGGACGAACCCGATGCCGGGATGCTGGTCGATGGGCGCCGACGTGTAGGGGACGAGCCACAAGTCTTCGAGGTAATAGGTCCTGTCGTGGTGCTCGATCTTCAGGGCCAGCTGGGACACCGAGGTCCCCACGGCGTTGATCTTTTCCAGGTCGGCGCCGAATTTCGAGATGGAGGGTATCCAGTAGAGCATGGAGAGCATGAGGCCGGCAAGGCCCACGGCAGCCAGGCGAAGGGCAAGAGAGCGGTCGAGGCGTGCGCTGGCGAGTACGTAGAGCGCGAAGAACGCGCCGAAGACCGCGTTGGCGAGCGGCTGCACGAGCATGTTGGAGGCTATCATGACGGCGGCGGGCGCCCCCCAGCGGCGGTCGTCCGAGAAACGCATGACTGCATACAGTGCGGGATAGAATATCAGGATGGCGTACCCGTGGGCCCAGATGAAGTGGGTCATGTGCGAAGGCAGCACCATGAGGACGAAGGTGCCCGCGACCGCGACGGCGTCCGATTCAGTGAACCTGCGGGCGAACACGTAGAAGAGCGGGAGGTTGAGGGCGACAAGCAGGGCGTTGAAGAATTTCAGCGTCCAGTTCACCGAATCGTTCGCCTGGTGCAGCAGGCCCATGAGGACGTCGTAGCCAGGCGGATAGGGCTCGAGATAGTGGGCCACGTAGAGGTCGGCGGGAATCGAGTACGTCTGCTTGAGGGCGACGTATTTCGCGCCGACGGCGTGCTGCCATGGGTCGCCGTCCTCAAGCCAGGGGTAGGCGAACGACCCCGAAAGGTAGACTGCGAGGAGGAGGAGGCCGAAGAGGAGCGCGGCCTGGTTGGCTGCTCCCCGGATGACGGCGTCCTTTTGGGGCGGGCGGTACACTGTCCTAGGGCGGTGGTCCTGAATCCATCCTATTGCGTCGATGAGGGGCATGACAACCGAAAACGCGAGGAACAACGGAAGGTTCAGCGGGATCCCTGCCGTGTTCGCCACGACGAAAACAAGGGGCAGCGTTGCAAGGCCCGCCCCCACCCGCAGGAGGATGCAGGGAACCGAGAGCTCGAGGGAGTCGACCTTGCGTAGGAGTGTGTGGCCTGCCCCGAACGCCAAAACGAGAAAGGCTGCTACTGAGGCGAGGCCTCCGGCAAGCCCCGGTATGCCTGCCACGAATGCCTGCACGAGGAGGATGGCGAGCGAAGCATTGACGGCCATGAGGGATAGCCAGGCTGCCAGCGCGATTTTCCCCGTATGGGGTGCATTCCGGCTCCATTCGTCCTTGTGCATCGGTTTTCAATTTTCCCCTATCGCCTAAAAAAAGCGCTTTCCGACGAAGAGGCTGCAGAGAACGCGTTTTTTTTTTATTTACTGCTCCTAATAACATGGCACGTGGCTCTCATGCTTTCAACGGAAGAAAAGGCGTTCCTCGACGACCCCCAGGCATTCTGTGGCTGTCACTCTCCCGAGGAGGCCCGAAAGACCCAGGCGTCCATCAGGAAGAAGGCAGAGCAGGCCGTGGAGCTGCTGCGCCACCTGCTCGCCTACGACCTTCGCCCCCCGGTTCCAAAAAAGCTCGAAGACCTCGAGACACCCAAGGACGCGGGGGAGGATCGGCTCGTTCTCGGGGAGGTGTCGTCCGTGGACAGCTCCCGCCAGCGAATCCTCTTCCTCGTCGAGGGGGACGAGGCCTGCCGGGGCGAGGCGACGCTCTTCCCAATGGACGCGTTCAAGCAGCTTTTGAGCGACTACAAGAAGATACCCTAGCCTATTCGCCTTCCCCGCTTTTGAACATGGGGATGAGGTTGATGCCGTCTTCGAGTATTTTTAGGACGTATTTGTTGCGGCTGTGGTTGACGCCGCGCATCTTGATGACTTGCAGCGCTCGGATGAGCTCGCCCTTGCGCTCGAACTCTGTCAAAAGGATGACGCCGTCGGCGATGAACTCCTCGATGCCGAAGACGCTGTACTGGAACGTCATGGGTGGCACCTCGCTTATCATGAGCATGGTGACGTCCATGTAGGAGAGCTGGTAGCCGAGCTCGAAGATGAAGTCGCGAATCTTCGCGTGCTCGGCGAGGAGCTCGCCGATGGCGGTGACGGAGTCGATGGTGACGCGCTTGGCGCCCGTGTCGCTGATGATGGTCCGCAGGATGTTCATGAGGCCGTGGACGTTCTGCAGGCCGATGCCCTTCAGGCGGGCATCCTGGGTGATGTCGAGGATGACGACCTTGCCGGTGTCGATGAACTCCTGGTCGTAGAAGGCGAAGTCCTCCATGTTGGCGATGAGCTTCTCGCGCGACTCGGACAGCGAGATGTACAGTCCGACCTCTCCCTGGCGGGCGCCGTCGAAGAGGAACTGCTGGCAGAGCGTCGTCTTGCCGGTGCCGCAGGAGCCCGCGACGAGGATGGTGTGGCCCTTGGGAAAGCCGCCGTCGAGGATGTTGTCGAGGCCCTCGACGCCCGTTTTAAGTTTCTCAAGCATAGCGATTCACGAAGGTTTCCGTTTCTTGTATGTATTTAAGTTTGCGTATAAAAGATAAGGATGAGATGGACCGGGAACTCGAATTCGGGGGCAACCGCTGGACGCCGGACGTCCGCCATCTGAACGACATGCGAGACGTCCTCTACGACCAAGACTTCGCCAACACCGCGCCTGACATGGAGCTCTACTACATGTACCGCGACCTCTACCGCGAACCGGACCACCTCACCCGCATCATGCGCAACCGCCTTCGCTACGACATCACCGTCATCCCCCCCGCCATGCTCGGCGACGAATACGTCAAGACCGCCGGCCACTACCATCCGGCAATCCCCGGCACGGATCTGTCATACACCGAGATCTACGAAGTCCTCGAAGGCACCGCCCACTACCTATTGCAAAAGGAGCGTGACGGCCGCGTCGTCGACGTCCTCTGGCTCGAATGCAAGCCCGGCGACAAGATCGTCATCCCTCCCAACTACGGCCACATCACCATCAACCCGAGCCCCGGCCGCGAGCTCAAGATGGCCAACTGGGTCAACCGCGACTTCAAAAGCCAGTACGGCGACATCAGGGAGCACATGGGCGCCGCCTACTTCGAGCTCGTAGGCGGCGACTGGACGCCGAACCCCAACTACCGCAACCCTCCGCCCCTGCGCACCATCACGCCCACCAACTACGCCGACTGGGGCCTCGAAAAAAAGGACATGTACGGGCTCATCAAGGACCCCGAGAAGCTCGCCTATCTCACCCGCCCCCAAGACTACGACCAGCTATTCGCCCGCGTCCTCGAGGACGCCGACTAGGTCCTCGACGCCGATTCGCGAGACGCCCTCCACGTCGTCGCCTTTCCCCGTCACGTTGTA
The DNA here is from genome assembly GCA_964443985.1 of uncultured archaeon. Classification (GTDB taxonomy): domain Archaea; phylum Altiarchaeota; class Altiarchaeia; order IMC4; family JBDREA01; genus JBDREA01. The sequence continues at coordinate 5,278 of CAYUFO010000020.1, forward strand.
GAGGGGAACGGACGTTTCGCCGGCCATCGCCTGGATGAGCTCGCCGGCGATGACGAGTTTCTCCCGCTTCACGTCGACGTCGTATTCGTGCGAGTAATGCCCCGGCGTGATGCCGAAGTCCATGCCCGCCAAGATAAGGGGTGATGCCTCGAACCGCAGCGCCACGGCCACAGCCCGGTCGCCGTCGGTGAATCCCCCGAATACGTGCAGACGACCGAAGGGCTTGGTCTGCGTGGATCCGATGACGGGCCCCGAAAGCCGGGGGACGACGGATGCGATGGCCTTTTGGTTGTCGCCGTGGGCGTGTACGATGAAAACCGAGCCCTTCTTGGAGGCAGCTACGAGGTCGTCGTGGGGGCCGTCCAGGTCCGTCACCACGACGTCGGGGATGATGCCGTCCTTCAAAAAAAGCGTCGTCGCCCCGTCTGCTACCACCGTCGCCGTCCTCCTGAGCAGCCCTTTTTTTTCCAACCGGTAGAAATCGCCTTCAAGCGACGGCCCCGCCCCGAAGACAAGACACGGTTTACCCTTGAGTAGGGGCTTGAGCAGGCCTCGGGCATCGGCATCGGAGAGGAGGCCGTCAAGCATCCTCGCCGAGGCCTCGTCTCCCGCGAAGTTCAGCGACAGCCGCTTCCTGATCGCCGCATAATGCTGCTCCCAGTCCATGGACTCCACTCCACTTTTTACCTGCCCCGCCTTAAATATCCAATCCATGAGCCCTCCTCGCTTCGACCAGCACTTCATGGTGTCCGCCGACTATCTCGACCGCATTGTCGCCCACGCCCGCCTCACCACCGACGACACCGTCGTCGAGGTCGGCGCCGGCCTCGGCTACCTCACCGAGCGCATCGCATCCCGCGTCAAGCAAGTCACCGCCATCGAAAAGGACCCGCACCTCACCCCCCTGCTCGAGGAGCGGCTTGCAGGATACTCGAACGTGTCCCTCGTCGAAGCCGACGCCCTCGACATCACCTGGCCCCCCCACGCCGTCGACGTGAGCAACGTCCCCTACAGCATCTCCCGCGACCTCATGCTCAAATCGCTCGTCGAAGGATTCGAAACCGCCGTCTACACACTCCAAAACGAGTTCGCCGAGAAGCTGGCAGCTCCCGTTGGAGACTCCCGCTACAGGCATATCTCCGCCGTCACCCAGTCGCTTGCCACAATCGAACTCCTCGATGCCATCCCCAACGATGCCTTCGACCCGCCCCCGCCCGTCCAATCGCGCATCGTCCGCCTTTCCGACTGCCCGCCCGCAGACGAACGGTTCATCGCCTTCGTCCGCGGTCTCTTCTGCCACCGCGGAAAAAAGGTCAGAAACGTCCTCGAAGGCACCGTCCCCCCATCCTTCGCGCACCGCCGCGTCGCCTCCCTAGCCCCCGACGAGCTGCGCGCCCTCTACACCCAATACGCGTCCCCATGAACTATCCGCCATTCTTCATCGAGAAACTCGCCGACGCAGGCATCGACGCCCACGCCCTCTACGACGGATTCCTGCCCGCAAAATACGTCCGCGCCAACCTGCGAAAGACCACCACAGCAGACCTCGTGGATTGGCTCGCCGACGAAGGCTACACCACCGAGCCCGTGAGCTGGCACCCCGGGCTCCTGCGGCTCGTGGCAGACGGCCCCGTCGGCCTCGGCACGACCACCGCCTTTCGCGAGGGGCGTTTTTACATCCAAGACGTCTCTTCGGTGGTGCCCGTCCTCGCCCTCGACCCGCGACCCGGGCAAAGGATACTCGACCTCGCCGCCGCCCCCGGCGGGAAGACCGCGCTCATCTGCGAGCTCACGGCAGGGGACGCCCGCGTCACCGCCGTCGAGAAGAGCCCCCGGCGGGCGGCCCGGCTGAAAGCGTTCCTCAATCTGCACGGCATTGAAGGCGTCGACGTCGTCGTCGCCGACGGCAGGAAGAAACGATTCCACGAATCATTCGACTGCGTCCTCGTCGACGCCCCCTGCAGCACCGAAGGCAAGATCGCACAACTAGATGATGCCCTCGCCACCCACTGGACGAGCTGGAAGAAGATCAAGCGACTCGCCACCATCCAAAAGGGCCTCATCAGGAACGGGTTCCGCCACCTCGCAGCCGGCGGCCGCCTCGTCTACGCGACTTGCAGCTTCCCCGAGGCCGAAAACGAGGACGTCGTCCGCTATGTCCTCAAACACGAACCCGGGGCCCGGCTCGTACAACCACGCCTCCCCCCGGGCATCCCCTTGCGCGAGGGCACCCTCCCCCACACCTTCCGCACCCATCCTGCTGAAATCGACGGCAACGGAGGCTTTCTCACCGTCATCGAAAAACGCATAACAAGCACGAAAACACATCTCCCCGCCGATATTTAAGCCATCGCTCCAAGTTCTCTTCGTGGAAACCCTCCTCTACACCGAAGTCGTCATCCGCGTGTGCATCGCCATGTTCTTTTCGGCCATCCTCGGCTACGAGCGCGAGCACGTCAAGCGCCCCGCGGGACTTCGCACCCACATGCTCGTCACCGTCGGTGCCACCATCATCACGATGACCAGCATCCTCAGCCACGAAGAGGCCAGCCCCATGCGCCTGGCCAGCGGCATCATCACCGGCATCGGCTTTCTTGGCGCCGGCACCATCTTCCGCGACGAGAACACGGTCCGCGGCCTCACCACCGCCGCAAGCCTGTGGGCGACGGCGGGCATCGGCATAGCCGTCGGCGTCGGCCACTACTTCCTCGCCTTCGTGGGGTTCGCGGCTTGCTACCTCATCCTCGAGCTGCGCACCATCTCGGACACCCTCGTCGCCAAGGAGCGCCGGCTTCTGGGCAGGCACGGCCCCCAGACGACCCTCCCCAAGGGCGAGTGAAACCGCCCCCTTTTATAATCCGCTCTTCCCATACATTGCCTGCACAATCCAAAGATGGCCAGCAAACGCGGCACCAAGCTCCTCAAGGAAGGGTTCGCCTCCATGGTCCAGCGCGGCGTCGTCATGGACGTCACCTGCGCAGACCAGGCCAGCATCGCAGAAGAGGCGGGTGCCGTCGCCGTCATGGCGCTCGAGCGCGTCCCCGCCGACATCCGCGCCCAAGGCGGCGTCGCCCGCATGTCGGATCCCGAGAAGATTCTCGAGATAATCGACGCAGTCACCATCCCCGTCATGGCGAAAGCCCGCATCGGCCACTTCGTCGAGGCCCAGATACTCGAGGAGCTCGGCGTCGACATGGTCGACGAATCGGAGGTCCTCACGCCCGCCGACGAGCGCCACCACATCGACAAGAAACGATTCACCATCCCCTTCGTGTGCGGCTGCCGCAACCTCGGCGAGGCGCTGCGCCGCATCAGCGAGGGCGCCGCCATGATTCGCACCAAGGGAGAAGCCGGCACCGGCGACATCGTCGAGGCCGTCCGCCACATGCGCACCGTCCAAGACGAGATTCGAAAGATCCAGACGATGAGCGACGACGAGCTCTACATGGAGGCCAAGGAGCTCCAGGCTCCCGTCGACCTCGTGGCCGAGGTCAAAAAGCGGGGTCGCATGCCCGTCGTCAACTTCTGCGCTGGCGGCATCGCCACCCCCGCCGACGCCGCCCTCATGATGCAGCTCGGCGCCGACGGCAACTTCGTGGGCAGCGGCATCTTCAAAAGCGACGACCCCGAGAAGCGGGCCAAGGCCATCGTCGAGGCGACGCTGCACTTCGACGACCCCAAGCTCCTCGCCGACGTCAGCAAGGGTCTGTCGGGTGCCATGAAGGGCATCTGCGTGAGCCAGATGGCCGAAGAAGACAAGATCCAGGGCAGGGGCTGGTAGGTCTATTCTCCTAATCGTGGGGGGGGGTGGAAGTTCTTTCTAGAAACTATCACACTTATATGCTGCAAGTCCCATTCTGGAAAGTATTGTATATGGAGCGACTATATGAAACTGCCAGCTCAACAGGAGAAACTCTGCGCTGAAAACACGACCGACTACTCAGGCCTGAAGGCGCTCTACATCAACTGCACCCTGAAGAGATCACCCGAGATGTCTCATACCCACGGCCTCATGTCCGTCTCCGAGGCCATCTTGGAAAAGAACGGCGTCGCCGTCGAAGAAGTGCGCGCCGTCGACCACGACATCGCCAGCGGCGTATGGCCCGACATGACGGGTCACGGCTGGGAGAAAGACGAATGGCCCCGTGTTTTTGAAAAGGTCATGGCAGCCGACATCCTCGTCCTCGGCACGCCCATCTGGCTCGGCGAGAAGTCGTCGGTGTGCCAGAAGGTCATCGAACGGCTCTACGGGCAGTCGGGCGAACTCAACGAGCAGGGCCAGTACGCGTACTACGGCCGCGTCGGCGGCGCCATCATCACCGGCAACGAGGACGGCATCAAGCACTGCGGCATGGGCATCCTCTATGCGCTGCAGCATCTTGGCTTCACCATCCCCCCGCAAGCCGATGCGGGCTGGATAGGCGAGGCCGGCCCCGGCCCCTCCTACCTCGACGAAGACTCGGGGGGCCCCCAAAACGACTTCACCCAGCGAAACACGGCTTTCATGACCTGGAACCTCCTTCATCTCGCCCGCATGCTCAAGGACGCGGGCGGCGTCCCCGCCCACGGCAACCAGCGCAGCGCCTGGGAGGCGGGCTGCCGCTTCGACCATCCCAATCCCGAATACCGCTGACCTGCTCCACAATGAATGAATCGATTCGGTCAATCGACAACCTCAAAGACTCTCTCGAAAAAAAAGACACAATCCTCCTCGACGCCCGGGCCATCGACGCCTACAACGGCTGGGCGATAGCTGGAGAACCTCGAGGTGGCCATATCCCTGGAGCCATCGCGTTCCCCCGGTCGTGGACCGGCCACGAGGGCTGGGAGGGACTCCTCGAACCCAAGGGCGTCACCTCGGAAAAACGCGTCATCGTCTACGGCTACGAAAGCAAACAGGCCGACACGCTCACCGGACAATTGAAGGACAACGGCATCACGGACGTCGCCCGATTCGACGAGTTCATGCAGTGGGCGGCCGACGACCGCCTGCCCATGGAAAGGCTCCCCCGCTACCAAACGCTCGTCTACCCCGGATGGGTCAAGGCCCTCATCGACGGCGATGCGCCGCCCACCTACAATGGCGATGGATTCGTCGTCTGCCACGCTAGCTACGGCTTTCGCGAGGACTACGAAGCCGGCCACATCCCCTGCGCCCGCTACCTTGACACCAACGTCCTCGAAGACGAGGAGACCTGGAACCGGCGCAGCCCCGAGGAACTTGAGGAGGCGTTGCTCTCGCTCGGCATCACCTGCGACACCACCGTCGTCGTCTACGGCCGCTTCAGCCATCCGAAAAACGAGGACCCCTATCCCGGCAAAAACGCGGGCCATATCGCCGCCATCAGGTGCGCCCTCATCATGCAGTACGCGGGCGTCACCGACGTCCGCATACTCAACGGGGGCTTCGCCCGCTGGCAGGAGGAGGATCTCCCCGTCTCCACCGACGAGCCCGCATTCTCGGCGGCCGCCGACTTCGGCACCGCACTACCCGGGAACCCCCGCTACCTCGTCGATATGCCCGAAGCCAAGGAACTTCTCGCCGCAGCTGACGGCGAACTCGTTGCCATACGAAGCTGGGAGGAATACGTCGGCAACGTCAGCGGATACCACTACATCGGAAAAGCCGGCCGCATCCCCGGCGCCGTCTTCGGCAACTGCGGCTCGGACGCCTACCACATGGAGAACTACCGCAACATCGACCACACCATGCGCGACTACCGCGAGGTCCAGGCCAACTGGGCGGAAAACGGCATCACAGAAGACAAGCGCATCGCCTTCTACTGCGGAACCGGCTGGCGGGCGAGCGAAGCCTTCTACAACGCCTACGTCATGGGGTGGGACGACATCGCCGTCTACGACGGCGGCTGGCACGAGTGGAGCGCCGACCCCGAGAACCCCGTCGAAACGGGCGTCCCCGCGGGGCAGTCCAGGGAGCGCTGACCGGTGACGCTCGCAGACGACAACCTCGGAGAACCCGAGGACTCCGAGCATCTCAGGGACGAGTTCCACCGCGACGCGTTCAAGGGGCTCACCGCAAGGGAGAAACACATCCCCTCCAAATACCTATACGACGACGAAGGGTCCAAGCTGTTTCAAAAGATCACCGAACTTTCCGAATACTATCCATTCGCCGCCGAACTCGACATCCTCACCCGCCATGGAGGGTCCGTCGCAGAACGCCTCGGACCCGAGCCCTTCAACCTCGTCGAACTCGGCGCAGGCGACGGCAGAAAGACGAAGGTGCTCCTCTCCGCCTTCGAGCGTGCGGGCCTCGACTTCACGTTCGTCGTCATCGACATCTCAAAGAAGGCCATACGGGACTGCATGCGTTCTATTTCGGCCGACGAAGCCCCGTATCCCGTCACGGCCATCGTCGACGACTACTTCCGCGGCCTGCGCCGGCTGCACGAGGAGACCCGCCGTCGAAGCGTCGCCCTCTTTCTCGGCTCCAACATCGGCAACTTTCCGAAAGGAGAGGACGTAGCACTCCTGCGCCACCTCAGGTCTGCGCTTTCTTTCGGCGATCACGCGTTCGTCGGCTTCGACGTGACTCTGAATCCAGACCTCCTGTTGCCCGCCTACGACGACCCGGCCGGCGTGACCCGCGACTTCAACCTGAACCTCCTCTCCCGCATCAATCGAGAACTAGATGCCGATTTTGAGCACAGCCATTTCAAACACGCCCCCCGCTTCAATGCGGCCAGGCGACGCATGGAGAGCTACCTGCAATCAACCGTCGACCACACGGTCTCCCTGAAAAAGCTGGGCACAGCCATTCCCTTCCAAAAAAACGAACGCATCCTCATCGAATACTCATATAAATACGCGCTTGAAGACATCCACGCCCTCGCCCGTTCGACCGGATTTGCCGTCGTCGAAGATTATTCGGACACCAATAATCGTTTCATCGACTCCCTGTGGCAGACCGTGTAGTCCTTCGTCGCCGGCCAAGGCTGCAGGTATTTATTCCCCTTCTCCCCAATCCATTATCCGGTGGGAGTGATGCTGGTATCGGATGTCATGCAACGCGAGGTCGTCACCGTCACGCCAGACGACAACCTCCTCATGGTCGGCGACAGCCTCATGCGGCATCGCATCAGCGGCGCCTTCGTCCTCAAGCGGGGTCGGCTCGTCGGCACCGTCAGCAAGGAATCCTTCCTTTTGTCCATCCGCTACATGGGCGATCGGCCCGTCACCCAGCACAAGGTCACCGACTTCATGCAGCCCCAAAACGAATACGTCGGCCCCGACGACCCTTTCTCGCTCGTCGTCGAAAAAATCAACGAGCATCCGCACCGACTCGACCGCCTGCCCGTACTCGACGACGGCAAACTCGTCGGAGTCGTCTCCAAGGGTGACATCGCCCGCGTCTACGCCGACCGCATGCAGGGGAAATTCAAGGTCAAAGACCTCATGGAATACGACCCCGTCATCGCCTACGACTTCCTGCCCCTGCCGAAACTCATCGAAAAGCTCAACGTCAGCAAGAACAAGCAGGCCCTCTACGTCCAGGGACGCAACCTCCGGGGCATCGTCACCACCCTCGACCTCGCCATCGCCCTCTTCACGTTCATTCGCAAGCATCCGGATAAAGACCCCCTCAAAAGCATCCTCATGGAGGACGTCGTCTCAAAGAATATCGTGGCCACGAAACCCGGCATCGACGCCGCCGAGGCAGCCAGGGTCATCGCCGAAAACCGCTTTGGGAGCCTGCCCGTCCTCGAAGACGACCAGGTCAAGGGCCTATTGACGACGTCGTCGTTCGTCAACGGCTTCAAGTACAACATGGAAATCCTCTCCTAGCCTTCCTTGCCCGTTGAATACATCTCCTCGAGCAGTCGCTTTCTGTCCGCCCTCGTGTCATTGGCGGCCCATAATCCGCTTGCCGCAGGCACCCCGAGAAAGAACGCGAGTACCGGCACGAACGCAGCAATCGGGGAGGGGGCCTCGACGACGGCTGCGAGGATAGGCCTCAAGATGAGCGGAGACGCGAGGGGGAGGATGAGAAGCGACCCCCACCACACAAGCGCCCATGCGATGAAGAGCATGACGCCCTTTTTCCAACGCCGGTTGTAGAGGTGGCCGAGGCCGAGCACGCCGATGAGGCCGGGGAGGAATTCGATTAGGGCGACCGTCCACGGACGGCGGGGTCGACATCCCGCGATGCGTGCCGCCCGGTTGAGGAGGTGGCGTTCGCGTATATCTTCCGCCTTCCGCTTCCAGTACGCGCGCTTCGACCAGGCCATGCCCTCCTATTCCTCCGTGCCCCCGTATCGTATCTTTGGGAGCGCCTTGGCAAGCGAGGCGATGGAGCCGGCCGACCTCACCACATCCTCTGAGATCATGTCTGCCACCTCGTCTGCCGGCTTTAGCACTACTTCGGTCTCCTCGTAGGGGTCGTTGTATTTTTCTTCGTAGACGACGTTGCGTGCGACGTAGACGTGGATCTTCCAGGAGAGCTTGGCGGGTCCGGGGTCGAGG
>CAYUFO010000021.1:0-13625 GCA_964443985.1 uncultured archaeon
CGGAAAAAGAGCATATGTGCTAGTCCTCAAAGACTAGCAATTACGCAACACAGCAACAATTTATGGATATAAATACTGTAGATTTTCTGAAATTGTAACATTTCATGGAAAATATGTTAAATTTACCATATTATCAATAGAAAAATACCGAAAAGTATTTATATGATGATGCCCACATATTATTATGTCAGAATGTCAAGCAACCAGAATTGTCTCTTGTCACGCTGACAAAAAATAAAAATATCAAGCGCCACAAACGTCAACCAAACACCACCTCCCACAACACCAATAAATAAAAAAGTGAGGTGATGTGGGATGGAAAAAGACAAACCGTTGCGCTGGACGGGAACGTTCTTCCTGGACGGCGAGGGAGTTGGGCGGGTCGTATTAGACGACATAACCCAGCTTCTGGAAAAAGACCAAAACCCCAAGCTGATCTTAGCCCCCTCCCGGGCAAAAGACCAGTAAAATTGGGTGGTGCGGGGGGCCTTCTGGCCTCCCAACAGGAGCCCTCCGCACAAAAACTTTTTTATGGTTTTGTTTTGTATGCTTTGTCGTGGTGCAACGAACACTATGGTGTTCGTGCACGCGAATTCAGATAAAATTCGCTGTGTTTTAGGTAGTGGAAGACTATTTCTTTGCCGAGTATTTCGTAGACGATGATGAATGATCCGAGGTGTGCTCGCCTGGTTCCTTAAAGTGGCTTTTTGAGTGGCTTGTAGTGTTCAGGGTTTTCTAGTATCTGAAGTATTTTCTTGGTTAGTTCCTGGAAGAGGGTTTTGTTTTTCTTTTTGAGTTTGGTGAGTTGTTTTTCGAAGGAGGGTGCGAATCGATACGTATGGGTCATTGTCACATCGATTCAAGGTAGGCTTCCAGTTCCTTTTTGTCTTTGAAGGTTCTTCCCTTTCCTCCTCTGGCCTCCTTCATGCTCTGCTTGACCCCATGGACCAGGTTCCCTGATCTGGTATTCTATCCGGGTGATGGCCGCAGTATTGCCGTCGAAGTCGAGGCAGGCAGAAAAACCCATAATGAGTTCATGCGGAAGCTGGAGATACTGAAGCGTTATGACGACTGGTTTTTGTGGTCACCAAATGGGAGAACCAAGGATATTATCGAGACTACGGTCCCACCTTCACCAGAACCTGGGTGAAGAAAGTAATCGCCCCCTATTTTGGGGCTCGAAGCAATCCCTGAATGAAAAACAAAGCCTGATTCAAAGCCAGAATACAAAACAAGCCCACCAAGGAATAGATTCTATTCCACCCAATACCCCCATACCCCCGGTGACTGAACAGAGCCTAAACCAGAGAGTTCACCAGACATAATATGCCTCCCTTACTTCCTTAGGTATTTATACCTTCACCGGATACCATCAAAGACCGATTCTATTTTTCTTTTGCTCTTTCATTATTAGTAAGTGGTGTTGTGGTTAATAGGTATTGTTTGTGGTCGTGATGGATGAAGATAATTCTCTGGTTGTGTTTCAGGGCAGGGGTATTAAGAGGGTTTGGCATAACGAGGAGTGGTGGTTTGTCTTGGAGGATATTGTTTCGGCCTTGACTGATTCCAGGGACCCAAAGCAGTACATCAAAAAGATGAGGCAGAGGGATGAGCCCTTGTCTCAGGGGTGGGTACAACTTGTACCTACCCTTCCCGTGGACACAGCGGGCGGCAAGCAGAGGATGAACTGCGTCAACACCCGGGGGGCGTTTAGGATAATCCAGTCCATACCCTCGCCGAAGGCCGAGCCCCTCAAGAGATGGCTTGCGAAAGTCGGCTTTGAGCGGATACGGGAGATAGAAGACCCCGAGTTAGCCATGAAGAGGATGCGGGAGATATACCTATCCAAAGGCTACTCGGAAGACTGGATAGAGAAAAGGGCGAGGGGAATCGCGGTCAGAGACGAGCTCACCAAGGAATGGGATCAGAGGGGAATCCAAAAAGACAAGGAATACTCGATATTAACTGCACAGATATCGGATGCAGCCTTTGGTATGACGCCAAGCCAATACCTAAGATACAAGGGCCTTAAACGGGAGAACCTACGGGATCATATGACTGATTTGGAGCTTATATTCACCATGCTTGGCGAGGCCGCAACAACAGAGATAGCCCGCAAACGAGACGCCCAAGGATTTAATCAAAACAGGGAAGTGGCGAGGAGGGGAGGCACCATAGCCGGCGACGCCAGAAAGAAACTTGAATACGAGAGCGGGAAAAGCGTGATAACCCCAGAAAACTACCTTGAAATACCGGAAAAAACCAAGAAACTCCTGAAGGGAAAACCAAAAAGCACTAAGAACGTTAAGTCAAACATCTAATCCGCCTTTTTTTGTGGTTGGCTGTTGGTGGCTTCGGCCCGGGCGAACCCACTTGTTTTTAGGGCCTCTAGATATCGATTTTGTGTTTTTTAGGTGATTTTGGTAAAAGAGAGTCGAACCCAACCTAAAAAATCAACCCATATTATACTTTTATATAAGTTCGGTTAAGTATACATTATAGCGAATCGTGTGAGTTTTGGACTTTGCTTTTACACGATTCGATATATCCGATTGGGTTCATCCATAAAAAGTCCAAATACCTACCCAATCGGCTATACAATGGATTTGCCGTTGGAGAAGAAGGTCAGAAAACAGTTGCACCGACAGGTGGGGTATTTGCAGGATGAGTTATTGGAGGTGCTCTACCAGCTACACCCCGATTTCGTGTTGCACGGTGGGACGGCGCTGTGGCGGTGCCATCAGGGAAGCCGGTTCTCAGAAGACATAGACCTCTATGCGAACACAGCACTCCCAAAGACCTTCGAGGCCGACTTCAAAAAGACCATCCAATCGCGGGGATTCGCGCTCTCAAAGTACAAGGACACGAGACAGGTAGTGTTTGCAAAAGTCCGAGACCAGCGTGTCGAGGCGCGCGTCGAGATCAACCACCAGCAGGGCATCGAGGCAGTCGCCGCACCCTACGCCAAGATGGACGGCAGCACGTTGATCGTGTTCACCTTGGACAAAAAAGACTTGCTACTTGAAAAAATGTCTGCATACACGAGTAGACGCCTTATACGCGACCTCTACGACGTCCACTTCCTGGCTGCACAAGTTGACGCAGACGAAGACATCACAAAAGCGCTCCAAGGACTGCTCTCCGGCTTTAGCCCGCCGGTGGATCCTGAAAACCTCAAAGCCATCGTCTATGCCGGGGCGGTTCCCTCAGTCAAGCAGATGACGGCGTTCCTCCAATCTAGGATACGATCATCAACCCCACCAAAATGATGGGACTATGCTCATGGGGTTGTGATCCCGAAGCCGCCGGGGACACAGCCAACCAAATATCAGCGGCTTCGTAGGATGAAAACCAAGAAAGTCCTAGACGCCTTCAAAGACGAGCCCTGCTTCACCTTCCAGGATGCCGTCCGGCTGCTCACTCCTGCTGATTCATCCTACGTCAGCCTCATGCTCCACAACATGGTAGGCCAAGGCAAATTGTTTCGCGTGAAACGCGGCGTCTACTCCACCAGAAACGACCCCCAAGTCGTCGGCTTCGCCTTTCCCCCATTCTACTACGGCTGCCAAGACGCGTTGTCCCTGCACGGCCTCTGGGAGCAGGAAACCAACCCCATCGTCATCACCACCCGCAAGGTACGCTCCGGCCTTCGAACCTTCGAAGGCGCCAACTACCTCGTGCGCCGCATCAATCGACCCATGTTCTATGGCTACGAAACCATACAATACGACGACCTCTGGATCCCCGTCTCAACCATAGAAAAAACCCTCATCGACCTGGTGTACTTCCGCCAACACCTGTCAGAAGAACTACTCGAGGAATTCAACAAACGAATCAAAAAAACCAAACTCAAAGAACAACTCACCCAATGCCCACCAAGACTCAGAAAACAAGTCACCACACGACTCAAAAGATAACACCTCTTTAGGGAGGACAACATATCCCACAACTTCAAGATACTATTAAACAAACCAGAGAAGGGAACCAAAACAGTATCTAGGCAGGTTCGACACCCATAAGGACCATAGGGTTAAAACCGCTATGCTACAATCCTGTTTTGACAGGTTCGAACCCCCACCCTATTCTCTTAGATTGATCCGAATATGAGTCCGGCTATTGTCGCATATATTACCACAAAAATTACATAGACTGCTGTTTTTTTGGTTCCTAATACTGATCGGATGACGAGCATGTTGGGCAGGCTCAGCGAGGGGCCGGCCAGTAGCAGTGCGAGTGCCGGGCCGTTGTGCATTCCTTTTCCTATGAGGGTTTGGAGTATGGGTATCTCGGTGAGGGTGCTGAAGTACATGAAGGCGCCGAAGATCGCTGCCGTCACGTTTCCGGCGACGTTGTTTTGTCCGACGAGTCTTTCAACCAGCTCCCGGGGCAGATAGGGGTCTATGAAGCCGGCGATGAAGACGCCGATGAAGAGGTAGGGTGTGAGGAGTTTGGTGAAGCTCCAGACTTCAGATAACCATTCTTTTCTTTCCTCGGACTGGAATCTCAAGGCGACGGTGGCGGCTGTCGCAAGCGCGAAGGATATCATCAATCCGTATTTCAGGGTTGTGTCCACCTGCAGGCCGTTGACGACGAGGACTGCCACCATGCTGCCGAAGAAGACGGTCATCACCGGCTTTGAGAGCTCGAAGCCGCCGTCACCCAATACCAGCCCCTGAGCATCTCTTTTTTCCCTGAATACGGCTTCCATGGACAGGCCGACGACGATGGAGAGGAGTACGGCCGCTATCGCCCGAGCCAATCCTATCTTGACGCCCAGCACGCTCCACGTCAGGAATATGGCGGCGATGTTGATGGCCGGCCCCGAAAAGAGGAATACGGTGGCTGGGCCGAGCCCGGCACCCCGTTTGTAGATGCCTGCGAAAAGCGGCAGGATGGTGCAGCTGCAGACGGCGAGTATGGCTCCCGAGACCGATGCGATGGCGTAGGCCAGTGCCTTGTTGGCTTTGCCTCCGAGGTATTTGAGCACGAACTCTTTTTTGATGAAGACGGCTATGCCGCCTGCTATGAAGAAGGCCGGCACCAGGCAGGTGAGGACGTGTTTTTGGGCGTAGTCGTTCAAGAGAGATGCGCCGTTTTGGATGGCCTGCTGGAAGGTCCCGCTTTCAACCGGCATGAAGTAGATGCTCAAAAAGAAGAGGAGTAATCCAGCCAGCTTGTATCTCTCCTCCATTGGCTATGCCTCTTGTATCCAGGATTTGATTTCGTCGACTGAGGCGATCTTGCCCGAGCACTTGACGTTGCCGTCTAGGACGAGGGCGGGAGTCATCATCACGCCGTAGGAGAGTATTTTGTCCATCTCTTCCACCTTTAAGACTTCGGCGTTGACGCCGGTTTCTTCGACCGCTTTTTTCGCATTCTCCTCAAGCTGCTTGCATTTCGGGCAGCCGGTCCCCAAAATCTCAATCTTCATTTTTTTGTGCCTTCCATTAATTTTTTCATGACGTCATCCACTACCTTGTCGACATCCTTTTTTTTGACAGGTTCATGTGTTTTTTCCACTCCTGCTTCGGTGGCGACCACGTAGATGTCTGCGGTGAGCCCCGCCTGCTCGAAGGTTTTTTTTGCGCATTTGACGGGGCAGCCGTCGAGGACGATGCGGAGGTCTGCGTCTTTCGCTCCCTGAATCATTCCCTGTATGTTTCCGCCGATGCCGGCAAGGCAGTACATGCTGCCCACTCCTTCATCTCTTAACTTTAAGGCGGCCTGGTTGGTCGCCTGCCCGCAGTTTGAGGCGCCGCTGCAGGCAAAGATGAGGGTGGTTCCTCCCGAACACGAACATTGTGCACACATGATAGATCACAGGATATATATTAATACATTTAGATATATAAATATTCTTGGCACGTCCGCTTCACGCAAACGCAAGAAACACATAATACGCCCCCACCGCAACGAACACCCACGCAATCAGTGTCCTCACCGTCTTTTCGACCTTCTGGGCTTTGTTCACCATGGTGCCCACCTTGGACGCGCTTTTCACCAGCAGTATGGACGAAAATATGACGGGCAGTCCGGTTGCGAAGGCGAAGACCGAGGGCACGAGTATCCCGTCGTTTGCCTTTACCGCCAAGGGGATGAGCATGCCGAAGTAGAGCACCGCGCTGAAGGGGCAAAAGGATAATGCGAATATGACGCCCAAAAGGAATGCGCCGAGGAATCCTTTCTCGGATAACTGTTCCTTGAGGAGATCTATTCTGCCGTTCCCCCCGCCGCCCAAGTCGAAGCGTACGACTTCGAGCATCACCAGCCCGATGACTAAAAGCAGCGGCCCCAGTATCTTCTCTCCGTACGCCTGCAAAAACAACGCTATCTGCTGACTGTTGACGCCGACGTAGACGATGAGGCTCGCCAGACCCGCATACGACAGCATCCTGCCCAGCGTGTAGACGAACCCCACGAGTACCGTGTGCCTGCTGTCATCGATTTTTCGGGAGATGTAGGCGACGGCGGTGATGTTGGTGGCCAGCGGACAGGGGCTGAACGCCGTCATCAATCCGATGAAGAACGCGGCGACGAGGGGGATGTTGCTTGAACCCATCGCCTCCATGAACGACATCACGTCCATCCTACGTTAAGTCTCCCTGCAGGCGCTTGTCCAGTATGCCCTTTAGATACACCATATAGTCTTCTTCGTTGTTGAGCTTGTACCATACTTTAACGTTCTCCTCACGGTGAAATTCACCGTTGACATACGTCCCTATGAAAAGCGACGACCCCCGTGCCCCGTATTTCTGGACGAGTTCCATGTTTTCGGGCAGTTCGCCGTTGACGTGTCCGAAGACCATCCTGCCGGAATCCAGTTCCTTTTTGAAGTGGGTGTCCACCGTCTTCTCGGCGAGTTCGCCGAGAGTGATGCATGACCAACATTGATTCGTGCCGTGGAAGTGATAAAGCTCGACTCTAAGGTCGGAAGCGGCATCCCCCTCCTCCAAAACCGTGGTTGATGGCGCGGGCGGGACGGTTGTCGAGGCGGTTTCCTGTGGCGTTTCGCTGTTTTTTGTGTGCGGCATCGCCGTCGCAGCCAGCACCATCACAACGCATAACCCTAAAACAATGTATCCCTTCCGCTTGTCAATCACGATTTTCATTTTATTCAAAGTACTACTGCACATATATTTAAATATTCGAATATTAGAATGTGTGCTGTCCTTGCCCGCCCTTAGCAACAGCCCCCGGACAGATTAGTGCTGTTGCATCCGCAGCTTGAAGACGCGGCTTTTTGAGAGCACAATTTTTCTGCGAGGCCGCGTATGGAATTTGCAGGCGCGTGCCTTACCTTGCAGGCCATATCCACCGCAGACCATATGTCCTCTTTGG
This sequence comes from uncultured archaeon, assembly GCA_964443985.1. Classification (GTDB taxonomy): domain Archaea; phylum Altiarchaeota; class Altiarchaeia; order IMC4; family JBDREA01; genus JBDREA01. Next base: position 7,339 of record CAYUFO010000021.1, read on the forward strand.
AAATCCCAAGTTGCCTTGCCTCATTAAAATGATATGTAAGGCACACCTCACAATTACACGCAATAGCAGCCCCTATCGCAACCAACTCTCTTGTCTTGTCATCAAAAATGCTTTCTTTTGAGTCTCCTTTCATTTTCAAACCTCCAGATTTTTAATGTAAACTTCATCATACGAATAGAGCACGGGAATCCTGAACTTCTCAATCTTGTCCATATCATCATCCACAGGGATAACCAATTCAAGACCTTCTGAGAAATCCGACCATCGGATGAGGACCACGTCGTTGATTCCGTCCTTGATTGCTGACTCGAAAGAATCATGAAAAATAACATTATCTGATCGGGAGATGTATTCTTGAGCCTGCTCTTTGCCCACATAAGTGTGGATTTTGCCCCTTTGCAATCCATCGATGCTTATGAGCCTTTTTTCTCTTCCGACAAGAGTTAATCCATCCCTTAATCGTCTTTCAAATGTTTCGCCAATCTCGCTTTTTTCAGCAAGTCTTCCAACCAGAACCGCATCCACTTCCTTGTTGTTTAGTGATTGAAGCGCTTGCGCTGTGAAATCATAAGGAACTAATGAGACGTGAGAATTCTTTGTTGCTATTTCTTCTGCAATGCCGGACATGCTCGGGCAATAGCCAAGCCTTATGGGCTGCTTTTCAACAAGTTTCTCCCCCGCAGCATGATTATCGACATTCGTTCCTGTCATAGAACGCCCTGAGACAAACAGCACAATCATCAACAATAGGAGCATAATGCCATACCGTTTATTCATTTTTGCATCCTCTTTAGCGCATCAGCCAAGTCAGCAGGATTAAACCCCACCAATGTTATTTTCTTTTCCTTGACGAGCTTATCGAGCTTGCCGGCAATAGTGTTTATGCTGGCGCCAGCGAGAAAATCCTCGATTTCTATTATTGCTGCTTCCGGATGGATGAAAAAATCGCCGGATATTTTTATAAAATTGACAACATCATTATCCAAATCTGCCTGTATTCTTAGCAGTTTTCCGTTTGGGACTTTGTAATCAATATCCTGCTTCACCGTAAGTCTCTCCACTCAGATGTAGAATATTTTTCCGTGCATAATCTTTCAGCTAATGCAATCTCTTCTTCTGTCAATTCACGTTCTTCAAGCTTAATCTTGAATTCACTTTCAAACCCTTTTATCAGATGATTTCGCAATTCATCGACGGATATCTCTCTGCCAAGCTCTTTTTTCAAAGAGGTTATTCTTTCTTCGACGGCCCGTATCCGCTTGTCTTTTATCTTTTCATCAGGCACTTTCAGAAGAGAAAACATCCTCTTGATGTCCACATCGATGAGAATGGTCCCATGCTGCAGGACAACCCCCTCTTTTCTCGTCTGGGCGTTTCCAGAAATCTTTTTTCCATTGACAACTAGGTCATTTATCTGCTTAAACTCCGAAGCAATGCCCAGGCTCGCCAACCCCCTTATCATGGCAGAGCATATTTTCCGATATGATGCAATAATATCCTGCGGGACATCTTCTTCAGAGATTGCTAACGAATACGTCAGTTCTTTATCATGAAAAACCGCCCCTCCGCCAGTATATCTCCGCACTACATCCACCCCATGCCTTTCCGCATTTTTAACATCAACTTCCTTCTCAAGATCCTGGAAATAGCCTAGTGTAAGACACTTCGGATTCCACGTGAAGAATCGTAGTGTGTTGGGAACTTTATTCTTGAGTCTAAACGTTAATATGGCTTCGTCTAATGCCATCTGCATCGCCCCATTTGCCCCGATTGTATTAATTAATCTCCATGATTTCATTGTAACACTCGCCCGCCTTGTATGAGCTTCTAACCAATGGACCTGCGACAACCTGTTTTATCCCCCACCCCCTAGCCGTTTCTTCAATCTCCCTGAACTCCTCAACCGTATACTGCTTTTTCATCCCATGATGTTTTTCGCTTGGCTGCAGATATTGCCCGATTGTCACGATGTCGCAGCCCGCATCCTTTAGGTCAGTTAGGGTGTGGACAATCTGACCCATTTCTTCTCCGAATCCCAGCATAAACCCCGACTTTGTTATCAGGTTCGGACGTAATTCTTTTGCTTTTTTCAACAAATCCAGGGAGGTATCGTAATCCCCCTCTGGCCTCAACTTTGGAAACAATGCCCTCACGACTTCTATGTTGTGGTTTACTACATCCGGCTTCGCATCGAGTATGTGTTTTAGTGAGATCCACTCCCCCCCGAAGTCGGAAACCAACACCTCAATCCTGCAATCAGGGGACAACTTTCTGATTTCTTTTAGGGTAGTAACGAACCGTCCTGCCCCGCCGTCAGCAAGATCATCGCGCGTGACGCACGTGATTACCGCGTATGTCAGGTTTAGTTGCTTAATTGCATTGGCTATTCTTGCCGGCTCACCCGCATCAACCCCCACAGGTATGCCGCTTTTGACGTTGCAGTAAAGGCAGTTTCTTGTGCACGTATCCCCCAGCACCATAAACGTGGCAGTCCTTTTCGAGAAGCATTCGTACCGGTTAGGGCAGTTTGCCTCGATACAGACCGTTGTCAGATTATTCTGTTCTATCAACCCCCTTGTTTTCACATATTCTGTCCGGTCATATTCCGGGATCCGGATAGCCTCTAGCATACCCGTCTTCAAGAAAACACCTTCTCGGCTTCTATCAATTCAACAAACCCCCCATAAGCAATAAGCGTGGCTCCGGCATTATTCTGGATTCCCCGAAGCTCCAAGTCCTCCTTTAATGCCAATACCTCGACTCCTCTCTCGTTTAGAGCCCGGATGCCTGAAGCGGCTTTGTTCAATATCAACACCCCATCCTGTATCAGCAGCACCTTGTCTTTAGGATTCACATACTTAATCATACTCGGTTCTCCTTTCAGCAAAGATTCTTTTATTATGAATAAAACCATTTTTTCACCTCAAAAATTAATGGTTGCGTCAGCTTCATCGATGAAGCCCCGAATCTGCTGCAGGTTTGTCCGTTCTACCTCAATCAAACTGTCGTTTTTAAGATTCCTCTCGGATATGGACTCTGCATCGGCAAATATGTTCAGCCCAAATTCTTCTGCGTTGTCAAATCCCTCTTTTAGCCCGGTCATTTCCCCCAATTCCGGTTTTTGGTCTTTTAAAAGGCAAAACACGCCATCATCTGCAAAGACCAGTTTTGTCTCCAAATCCATTCCTGCAAAAGCAATGCCTGCCCTCAAGGCTTCTGCTGCAAACACGCTCCCAAAAGGAGCCCTATGAACCAGTAATAGAACTTTTTTCATTTTGACACCTCATAAGCTCACAAACTTGTCGCATTCCTTGACCATGTCGGCGAGTCCGGGAAGGCCTTCAAGCTCTCCTTTTTCGATAAGTTGGCTTCTTTTTATGCCCCGGTATTGGACGCAGACCCCACAGATCTTTACTTCAACACCCAATCCCGCCAATTCCTCAAGCTTTCTTGCAAGGTTTCTTTCGCTGCCAGAATTAATCTCTTTATTTGCAGCTATTACGCTGTCTACATAAAGAAAAATCTTGACCTCATGCTCTTTTTCCAATGCTGCTTTTGCCAAATGATACGCTGTGTCAAAATCCTGATACGTGTATGGCGGCCTAATAAGCATCAATCCAAGTTTCACCGTTATTCACCTCTCATAAACATAAAATATGCTGCTGTCCATCCTCCAAGAACAATGGATGTGCCTGCTACAATGCTGGCTATAGCCAACTGCGGCACTCCGCTCAGGATATGGCCTATGTTGCAGCCATCAGCAATCACGGCACCTGATCCAAGGAGTATTCCTCCAAAAAATGCCTGTGCGCCCATCTTTGCCGGGGGCATTCTTATCTTGAACTCATTAGCTATTGACGCTGCAATAAACGCCCCGAGTATCAAGCCAATGACCTCAAAGGATTCCCATGTCAGAAAGTTTCTTCCGGTAACAACTGATTTCACGATGGTTTCAAACCCCATCGTTATGCCTAAGGGGTAATTTCTGCCTGCAAAAGCAGAAGCGACAAAGGCAGCCACCCCAATAATCCCTATGATTACTCCGGTGGTTTTCCACGTCCACCCCGTCTTGAACGCTTTTTCAAAAAAGGGCTTATTGCTTTCAACGGTTTCCTCTTTTTTCAGAAATAGAACGTAAAGTCCGATGAATGAGAATATCATGGCAAAAATCCAGTCTGGAACCCCCGTCAAAGATGCTAACGTTATCCTCCCCACATCAAATTGATGGATATATCCCGCAATATCCGACAGGAAGCCGTCCTTAAAGAGGAAGGCAGTTAATGCAAATGAGGATAAGGCCAGCATAGAGCTGACCATGCCTTCACCGACCCTGTAGGCCGTTCCGCTAGCGCATCCTCCAGCAATCACCATGCCAATCCCAAAAATGAATCCTCCAAGGATTGCGCCAATCAGGTAGAATGTTTTTGGAGCAAGCTCGATTATCCCTACGTGTGAAAGGGCATGAAATCCCATCATCTGGATAATCAATGCCAACGCCACCGCCTTCAGGAGGGTGAAATCCCTGAATACCAAGGGGTCGCGGAATGCTGAATTCATGCAGAACCTTCCTCTCTGCAAGGCAAACCCGAAGATCAACCCTACAAACAATCCACTGATACTACCCTCCATTGCCGTCACCTTACTTCACTTGTATTAGCATCCGGTGGTCTGCCCCGTCTATTTTTTCAACGATAAGGACTTTATGCCCCTCTTTTTCTGCGTTTCTTGGGATTCTCTCAAGCGACAAGGGGTAGTCAGTGAGCACTTCAAGAATCTCGCCGGATTTCATCTCCTTCAGCTTTTTCCTTGTTTTGATATCAGGATACGGGCATATTTCCCCTCTGACGTCGATTGTAGCCGTTGGCTTCTCATCCATTTTGCTTCACCTCTTTTTTAGATTAGAGTATGCTTTTTTTGACCTTGAATTGGGCATTGCTTTTTTGCTTACATGCTGGAGATGTGTGACTGTCGCTTCCAAATCACTGACCGGGAAGCCCATGATTGCTTCACTTGGTTGGATGTCAGTTGCATCCCTGCAGCCATAACACCCAAAACTATAATTCATCCTTCCCCCCGTATAGGGAATGACGGTGCAATCAACACATGCCGCCTGCAATACCGCAGTTGAACCGATTATTCTGTTGCCGCCTCTGCTATGAAGATAAGAAAGAACAATCCACATCAATTTTTCAACTTCGTCTTCGATAACGACGACGTCGGGCACATCCTCGGCTTTCGGCAAGGGATACGCCTTAATATAGCTTATCTGGTTCATTTCAAGACTGGGCATGTTCTCAAACATTTTCTTACCCACGTCATCAACAGAGGTTATGCCGAATCCGACCAGCCCTTTGCCGGATGTTAATCCCTCTGGAAGTTCACGAAAACCAAAAGCCCTTGCCGCAGCTGGGCAAGTGATATTCTCCTTGTGGATAAATCGCGTTTCACCCCTCCTTGCCGTCATCAGAGCTTGGCAATAACGCATTTTTTCCAGGTCGTTTTCATTAATCGACCCTTTCTCTTGCTCAACTAACGTTACACCAACAGGATAGCCATCCAGCTCCACTATCTCCATTAATGCTTGTCCAAGCTCCTTAATTTTCGTTATGTCATGCATCCAAAGCACCTTTTCTAACTCAGTTTAGCATGTCTTCGGGGTTTATGCATCCGTTATCAATGCATGAGGTTATCTTGGCTTCCATCTCTTCGCCCATGTAGTCTGCATAGCCGACCCAGTACTTGTCTCCGATGAATGTTGTCGGGACTCCTTGCGCCGTTGTGCCGTATGCTTTTGCCACGTCAGAAAACAATTGGGCATTATCGGGATTCTTCCACGTCTCAAACATCTTGATTTCGATCATCGGATACTTCTGCTGCATCTCTTCCAGGAAAGGCTTTTCGTGGGCGCAGTGGGGGCAGCCGTCGCCCCAGAAGAAGTAGACGACAACATGTCCAGGATTATCGTCTGTGACATCCGCTGCCCCCTCGGGATTATCGGCCAGATACGTAACCGTGTTGTCTTCCGAACTGGATTGGGGGTTATTTAGGCATCCGGAAAACGCCACCAGGGCTAACGTCACCATAACCACAAGTGTTATTTTGACGCTCATGTTATTTTTCCCCATATTTTTTCTCGGCTTCATCTGAAGTCAGCAGGCTGTCAGTTTCTTTGACATCATGCAATCTGACCTTCACTATCCAGCTCTGATAGGGTTCCTTATTGATCTTTGACGGCTCATCAAACAACGAATCATTCACTTCGATGATCTCTCCGGTCACGGGGCTTG
>CAYUFO010000022.1:0-1988 GCA_964443985.1 uncultured archaeon
CCCGCAAATTTCTTCGAAGTTCGCTGGGCGCCAAAATCCCGAAGGAATTTTGTAGCGCCCGCGCAAAGTGGTGTCCTGGCTTTTGCTGCGGGTGGTTGCACAAGTCGCGCAGCGATTCGTGTATGCCCCCGCAAAGTTTGGAGTGTATAGTATGGGTGTGTGGGTGAATAAAAAGGGGCGCAGGATTTATTCGATGATGGCGTCGTATTGGAGTACTTCTTCTCGGGTGTTTTTGGCGCTTTTTTTGACGTCTGTTTCGGTTTTGGCGCCAGTGATGATCATGCGGCCGCTACTGAAGATGAGCATGACGGTTTTGGGGTTGCCGAGGCGGAAGACGAGGCCGGGGAACTGTTCGGGTTCGTATTCGGTGTCGGGGCATTCGACGGCGAGGATGTCGAGGTTGACCTTGAAGCCGAGGTCGCTGGATGCTACGATGTTTTGGACTTCGACGAGGGGGCTGCCTTCAACGTTGATGCCTGCTTCGGCGAGTTTTTTCTTGAGGATGTCGACGGCGATGTGGACGTCGTCGATGGAGCGAGCTCCGGTGCAGATGACTTTGCCGCTGCTGAAGACGAGCATGGCGACGCGGGGTTCGTGAATGCGGAAGACGAGGCCTGGGAAGTTTTCGGGGTTGTATTCGACGCCGGACACGCTTTTTGAGAGGTGGACGAGGTCGATGGTGCGCCCGAGGGTTATGGCTGACACCATGTTCTCGATCTTGACGGGGGGAGCTGCCATTTTTTGTGTGCCGTGACTGTTCGCGGTTATAGTTGAGGGCATAGAATAGACCTTCTTTATCCAGGTTTTAATGCCCTCAAATATATCCCCCGTCAGACAGGTGTTGGTTTTTTCTGACGGGGACTATATATAAACAGGCTCCCTTTTATTAAAAAGCGTGTAGGTTTGCGTGGTTTACGTGTTGGTCGCAGATTCGAGCTCTATCATCTCGCTGGCGTTGAACTGTCTTGCACCCGTGTTGGGGGAACTGGACGTCGACATCGTCGTGCCCGAGGGCGTCTACGACGAGATTGTGACGCGCCCCCTGAAGTCTAAGCGGTTCGCCTTGGAGTCGCTTCGCATCAAGCGGCTATTCACCGACGAGGTTATCCGGGAAGTGGACGCCGACGAGGGTCTCACGAAGGCCATCATCGACGGCTCCAACAATCTCTTTTTCCACAACAACAAGGCGTTGTCCATCATGCACAAGGGCGAGGCAGAGGCCATCGCGCTTGCCTTGGAGCATCGCTGTCATGCGTTGCTCATCGACGAGCGGACTGCCAGATTGCTCATCGAGAATCCGCATCGGCTGGCCTCCGTGCTTTCCTCCCGAAACAAGCATCCCGTCTGCGTGGACGAGAAACAATTGGTCGCGTTTCAGAAGACGCTCCCCCCGGTGGCCGTCATCCGCTCCACGGAAATCGCCGCGGCCGCCTTCGAACGCGGCATCCTCTCTCGATACCTCAGGCATTCGCAGCCCGATCTTCTATTAGCGGCGCTCGCCGCACTCAAGTATTCGGGGTGCTCCATCAGCTGGGAGGAGATAGACGACTACACGCGGCTGCTCACGCCAGCGGTTTCGTGATGTCGACGTAGTGTTTGAATTCTTCAAGCCGCTGTTTGAGGACGTAGGGTGTGGCCCGTCCCCATGAGGAGAGCCAGCCGTCGTCGTCGAATTCTTTTTGTATGGTGTCGTCATCGATGCTGGCGCGCTGGAGGAACTCGGCGAGGCCCCGGTTTCTGATGAGCGAGTCCCGTGGCGTGAGGACGCCCGCCCACGTCGCCCAGACCTTGAAGACGGTGTCGGGGTAGCGTCCGCCGCCCATGTCGCAGGCGAAGACGTGGCATTTTTCCGTGTGTTCGAGGACGGCTTTCAGCGTTTCAAAGCTGCGCACGTCGCCTGAGACGTAGAGGAGGTTGTCATGGTCTTGTTGCAGTGACGCGAAGCGCGTCTCGGATTGCCTGCCCTTGTCGACGGCGACGAAGCCGTC
>CAYUFO010000022.1:1998-13589 GCA_964443985.1 uncultured archaeon
CGGCGACGACCAACGACGCCTTCTCAAGTGCGGGCAGCGTGCTCGCCCCGAGGTGGGGGCCGATCTCGACGACGACGTCGCCTTCGCAGACGAGCTCGCCCATCCGTTCCCGGTAGCGCTTCACGTCGTAGACGAGGGAAATCATGTGTGCCATCCCTTCATGGGAGATGCATACATATAAGCGCAGGCGTCTAATATTTCCCGTCCCCCCCTATCACGTTTGAGGTGTCGTCTCCCATGCATTTAGAGCAGCTCGAGTTGAAGGGTTTCAAGTCGTTTCGCGACAAGGCTATCCTCGAATTCCCCGAGAAGTTCACGGCCATCGTGGGGCCCAACGGCTCGGGGAAGTCCAACATCACCGAGGCCGTCTGCTTCGTCATGGGGAAAAGCCGGGGATTGCGGGCTGCCAACCTCCAGGAGCTGATTTATAATGGGGGCGTATCGGACAAGCCCGCCAAGAAGGCCGTCGTCAAGATGATTCTTTGCGACGACGCCGGCAAGGAGGTCCGCATCGCCCGCATGGTCGACCAGGAGGGCACCTCCGTCTACCACCTCAACGGCGAAAAAACCACCCGGCAAAAGATCGTCGACCTCATGGGGGAAAGCGAATACAACATCATCCTCCAAGACGACGTCAACAAGGTCATCGACATGCGTCCCAGGGAGCGGCGCACCATCATCGACGACCTCTGTGGCATCGCCGAATACGACAAGAAGAAGAACCAGGCCGTCAAGGAGCTCGAGAAGGTGGAAAAGCGCATCAGTGACACCACCCTCGTCCTCGGAGAGCGCGAGGGCTACCTCGCCGACCTCGGCGCCGAACGCGATCAGGCAGTGAAGTTCAAAGACATGCAGGAGGAGCTGCGCACCTACAAGGCCAGCATGCTCGCATGGGAGATAGGCAGCCTCGAGCGCAAGCGCGAGCGCATCGCCGAGAAGCTCGCAGAGCTCGAGGACGAGAAGAAGAAGAGCGCCGCCCGACAGCAAGAGACCAAGGACCACATCGCCGAAAGGAACCGCGAGCTCAAGGACGTCGGCGCCGAGATATTCAAGCTCGAGGAGGAAAAGCAGGGCGTCAGGCTCACCGAGGTCAGGGGCGAGCTCAACCTCGCCATCGAGCGACTCGAGTCCGTGAAGCGCCGATGGATCGAAGCCGAAAACGACCGAAAGCACAAGGGGGAAGCGCTTTCTGAGGTCGCCCGAGAGCTCGCCGACATCGACGAATTGCTCGGCGACCTCGCAGCCCAGCAGAAAGAGGTCGAGGCCCAGATACAGGAAGAGGAGAAGAACGCCGCCTCCCCTGAGATAGAAAAGAAGGTCGACGAGGCGAAGTCTCGCGTCTACGAGCTGCAGTCGGCGCTCGGCGCCGCCAAGGGCGCCCGAGCGAGCGCCGCGCAAAAGAAGGAATCCCTGGTCCAAGAGCTCGATTCCGTCACCGACCGCCTGTCCGACATCGGCTCCCGCGTCGAAGAGCTCGCAAAAAACATACAATCCTCGACGGCCGACAACCAGGCCGACTGGAAGCGCTTCGAGAGCCTCAAGTCCGAGCTCTCAAAGCTCAACCGCGAGCACCTCCAGGTCCAGGCCAGGTTCGAGGACGCCCAAGTCGCCCACGCCAGAAAGAAGTCCGAGCTCGAGACCATGGAGAAGACGTCGGGGGGCGTGGGTGCCGCAGTCACGGCCATCTTGTCCATCCGCGAGGTGCTTCCCGGCATCCACGACACCGTCGCCAACCTCGGCCGCGTCGAAGACAAGAGGTACGAGACCGCGCTCCGAATCGCAGCGGGCGGCCGCATGAACTTCATCGTCGTCGAAAACGAGGCGACGGCCGCCAAGTGCATCGACTATCTCAGCAAGAAGAAGATCGGGCGGGCGACGTTCCTTCCCCTCAACAAGGTCAAGGCCGACACAGCGTCGAGGGCCCCCAAGGGTGCCCTCGGCTTCGCCCGCGACTACATCAAGACTGACAAGAGATACCGCGACGTCTTCGGATTCGTCTTCGGAGACACCCTCGTGGTCGACGACCTCGACGCCGCCAAATCCATCGGCATCGGTGCAGCCAGGATGGTGACGCTCGATGGCGCCCTCGCCGAGAGGAGCGGCGCCATGACGGGCGGTCACATCCACAAGAGTGCGCTCTCCTTCTCATCGACCAAGGACTTGGAGGAGGAGGTATCCTCGCTTGCGAAGACAATGGGGGGGCTCGAAGAGAAGCGCCGCACGCTCGCCGAACGCAGGGTCGAGGTCGAATCCGAGATCGAGTCCCTTGAGCGGGAGACGAGCCGGGGCAAGGGCGAGCACGAGCGCATGAAGTTGACGCGGGAATCGCTTGCCGAGAAGAAGAAGGAGTTCGCTGCCCGCAAGAAGGTGCTCGAATCGCAGATTACGCAGGCCGGAAAGGCCAAGGCGGAGAAGGACGTCGCCGAGACGACGGGGAAGCTTGCCGGAGCCGAGGAAACGCTGAAAAAGCTCCTTATCGAGCGCGGGGAGTCGAGCTCCGAGATCCTGGAAGGTCTCAAGGACCGGCTCCGCGACATCCATGTGGAGTCCTCGCGGCTTTCTGAGAAAAAGCAGCATCTCCTCGAGCGAAAGGAAACGCTCGAAGCCGACATCAAGGGGCGCGAAGCCCAGGAGAAAGCGTTCGACGCCGAATGCACAGAAACATCGAAGAAGGTCGCCGACCTCAGAGAAGAGCTCGGCTCCATCGAGAAGAGCAGCTCTTCGGTGCTCGCCAAGATTGAGTCCGTCGTCGGCCGCCGGGAGGCCGTCGAGGCAGCCATCGAGGATCTCGGCGCCGAGCTCGGCAGCATCGGCCGCCACATGGAGTCGGCCGCCGAGACCGTCCACAGGAGCCTGGTCGAGGACGCGAGGGTCGAGCAGCGGTTATCGGATCTCCAACGAGAATTCAGGGGCTACGAGGGTCTTGAGGTCTACGAGGACAAGAGCATGCGTGAGATGGAGGCGTCCGCCGCCAAGCTCGAAGTCGATCTTGCGAGCTTCGGGTCGGTCAACCTGCGGGCCATCGAAAGCTTCGACGTCGTCAGGCGGGAGGTCGAGGAGACCCGGGACAAGCTCGGCACCCTCAAGGAGGAGCGCCAGTCCATCTTCGCCTTCATGGAGAAGGTCGAGCGCCGCAAGCGCGAAGTCTTCTTGGACGCCTTCGAGCGCGTGAAAAAGCACTTCGAAGACATCTTCGCAGAGATGAGCGAGGGAGATGGCACCCTCATCCTCGACAATCCCCGCGACATCTCGGAGTCGGGGCTGCTCATCAAGGCGTCGCCCGGCGGCAAGAAGATCATGAGCTTGGACGCCATGAGTGGCGGTGAGAAGACCTTGACGTCTGCGGCCTTCCTTTTGGCCATCCAGCGCTACAAGCCCGCCCACTTCTACGTCGTCGACGAGCTCGATGCCGCCCTCGACAAGACCAACAGCCGGATGCTCGCAGAGCTCTTGGCCAACCAGTCTGCCCAGTTCCTGCTCGTCACCCACAACGACGCCGTCATGAAGCATGCCAGCTCCATCATCGGTGTCGCCATGAACGAGGGTGTCTCCAAGATTGTGGGCGTCAAGCTCACCTAGCGTCTTCCTTGATGGCGCTCACGTGCAGGATGTCGTCTTTGACCTCGATTATCCTGACGGTGGCATCGACGTCGATGGGATTGCCGTCGGCCGATACGGCGGGCCATGATTCGCCTTTCACGTGTACTTTTCCGCGGGGTGCGATCCTTACAGTCACCCAGCCGGCGTCGCCGATGAACCGTTCGGGTCCGAGGTTCGACTGATAGTGGAGTCCCGCGAGGATGGTCCTGAGGATGAAGATGAAGGCAAGGCAGACGAGTGCCGCGACGCCGAGGACGAAGAGGACGACGTCGTCTGCGAGCCGGGGTTGGTAGAAGGGTTCGGCATCGATGGAGAAGATGCCCAAAAGCGTCGCTATCATGCCTGCGACCCCGAAGACGCCGAAGCCGGGCTGGCTTGCCTCGAGGGCGAGGAAGGCGATGCCCGCGACCAGTAATGCGACGCCCATGACGCTGTATTCGATGCTGCCCATCGCCCACAACCCGACCAAGAGGGCGAGGGCTGCGACCACGATGGCGCTCTCTTCGCCGGTGCGCACCGCGAAGACGGCGCCGAGGACGCCGAGCATGACGAGAAGCGAGGCGAGCTGGGGGTGGGCGACGACGATGTAGAGTGATTCGAGGAGCGTCGGGGGATGTTCGCTCGCGATGACCTTGCCGTCGGAGAGCGCTTCAAGAAGGGCCTCGCGGGACGGGGACGTCTGGTCGATGACGCCTAATGAGAGGGCGTCGCGTCCCGAGAGTGCGGTGTTTTCGGTGACGAACGACCTGGCCGCTGTCGTATTCCTCCCGTGGGATTCGGCGAGGGTCGCCATCCACGCCGCCATGGCGTTGCGGGTCTTGTTTTCTGCTGGCTGCGGCTCTGCGGCGCCGATGGTGGCATCAGGATGGCAGGCGGCGACGTCGGCGGCCATGAGCAGGTAGGTGCCCGCCGAATACGCCCAACCCCCCTCCTCGACGTAGACGACGATGTCGACGTCGGTGGCGGTGAAGGCGTCGACGATGTCTTCGGTGGCGCTGACGAGGCCGCCGGGGGTGTCGACGGTGACGATGAGGATGTCTGCTTGGGCTTCTTCGGCCTCGCCGATGACGCGGATGAGGTACTGGGCCGTGCCGGCGGTGATGACGCCGTCGACGACGGCAACGTAGATTGTTTCAGCGTGGGTGCATGAGGAGAGCGCTATCGCTATGAAAAGGGCAAGGAGGATTCGGTTTTTTATGCGGCGCCCCATTCTGGGCTGTTATGTGGAATCCCTGCTAAAAAATCACGCAGTGGGTTTTTGAGGGGGCTGGGGCCGGTCTGTCTGAAAGACGGATTCGAGCCCGCCTTCGAGCTCGATGATGCGGTTCTCCACGGCCTCGACGATCTTGTGGCGCGTTTCGTCTGCGGACGTGTATTCGATGGTGCCGAGCCGTCCGGCGAGTTCTGCGTCGCCGATGACGTCGTTGACCCAGCGGGCGAAGTCGTTGCCGCGCTCGAGGTGGAAGGAGATGGCCTCGTCGGGGACGTCGGAGACCGCGGAGGCGAGGTCTTCGAGGAAGAAGATGTCGTCGATGATGTCTGCGTGTCCGGTTTTGAGCTTGAAGCTGTGCTCTGCCGATACGCAGGAGAGGTATGAGTGCTGGTCCTTTTCTTCGATGTCTGCTTCGATTTCGTCGAGGAGCTCGATGAGGCTGTCGTACTCCTTCATCGTTATCTTTTCGGGGTCCTGGGCGCTGGTTGCTTCGCACATGAGCGGTGCCGTTTGGTGTTTCTCGCTGGTGCCCTTCTTGTAGGAGAGCTTGATCTTGCGGTGGAGGGTTCCCTCGAGCCGTTCGTCTCCGCCACCGTAGAAGATGCTCACCGTGATGGGGTGGCGGTGTCCGAGCTTGAGGTCGTCGCCGACGTAGTAGGTGAAGGTCTTCGTCTGCTCGGGTTCGATGGGGTTGGCCTCGAGGTCCTCGTCGATGAGGGTGTAGCGGCCCTGGTAGGTGGTGTTCTCGGCGCTGCCAGCGAGCAGGGGGGGGTCCTCGTCTTCTGTGGCGTCGGTGTGGGAGGGGCTGGGGGGTTCACGGGGGGCGTCCATGCGAAGCGAGGAGAGCAGGTGGTAGCGGCGGTGGTCCTTGTTTTTGACCGTGAGTTCGATGTTGTTCGCATCGATGTCGTAGGCGAGGTCGACGATTTCGAGGGGTTTGCCTTCGGCGAGGTAGAACCATAAGAGGTAAAGCGCGGCAAGGCCGAAGACGCCGAATATGAGGAGGAAGACGCTCATGGTATATGATTTTTCCTGATTTGCTTATAAATCGCGTGCGGGGGGAGAGCCCAAAAAGACGGAATACTGGTGAAGCACCCATTTATTATTGACAAAAGGACACAATATCTCCACACTTTTCCCCACCCTCCCCCGCGCCAGCCTCACCCAACCAAAAGAAAGACCGCACAAACCCCCAACGACCCCACATGCTTTTATTGCCGGCAATGGGATTAGATAACCTCACCAATCGAGTGAGGCGTGGAAACCGAAAAATGAGCAAGAAAGAGGGACTCAACCCCCACGAGATGGCACTGCACCAGTTCGACTCAGCCGCAAAACTACTCGACCTCGACGAACCCATCACCGCAAGCCTCAGGCTCCCCCGCCGGGAACTCACCGTCCACTTCCCCGTGCGCATGGACGACGGCAGCACCCAAACTTTCACCGGCTACCGCGTCCAACACAACGACAGCCGCGGCCCCACCAAAGGCGGCATCCGCTACCACCCCGGCGTCACCCTCGACGAAGTCCGCGCGCTTGCCACCTGGATGACGTGGAAATGCGCCATCGTCGACATCCCCTTCGGCGGCGCCAAGGGCGGCGTCATCTGCGACCCCACCAAGATGAGCTTCGGCGAGATCGAGCGCGTCACCCGGAAATTCACCACCGCCATCACCCCCATCCTCGGACCCCACGTCGACATCCCTGCCCCCGACGTCAACACCAACTCCCAGGTCATGGCGTGGATCATGGACACCTACAGCATCCACCACGGCTACACGACGCCCTCCATCGTCACCGGCAAGCCCCTCTCGCTCGGCGGCTCGCTCGGCCGCGTCCAAGCCACCGGCCGCGGCGTCGTCTACGGCATCATCGAATCCGCCCGCGACCTCGGCATCGACATAAAGGACTCCACCGCCGTCATCCAGGGATTCGGCAACGTCGGCTCCTATGCCGGCATGATCCTCGAAGACATGGGCTGCAAGGTCATCGGCATCCAGGACGTCGGCGGCAGCGTCTACGACCCCAACGGCATCGACACCAAGAAAGCCGCAGATTGCGTATCAAAAAACGGCACAGTCACGAAACTCAAGGGCGTCAACAAGACACCCAACAAGGACTTCATGGGCATCGAATGCGACTTCCTGGTGCCCGCAGCCCTCGAAAACCAGATAACCAAGGACAACGTGAAAAAGGTCAACGCCCGCGTCGTCGCCGAAGGAGCCAACGGCCCCACGACCCCCGACGCCGACAAGGTCCTATACAAGAAGGGCATCCACGTCGTCCCCGACATCCTCGCCAACGCCGGCGGCGTCGTCGTCTCCTACTTCGAGTGGGTGCAGAACCTCTACCGCTTCCGCTGGCACGAGGACGCCATCAACCGCCGCATGCGCCGCATCCTCGTCAAGAGCTACCGGGAGGTCGCCGACATCCAAAAGGAAAAAGACGTCATGCCGCGGACCGCCGCCTATCTTTTGGCCATCAGCCGTGTCGCAGAAGCCCACCGGCTGCGGGGACGCTACCCCTAGCCTCGGGGTTTTTTCACCGCGTCGTGGAGGGCCTTTTGGTAGCGGGCAGGCTCGCCTTCGGTCTCGGAGAGGAGTTTCGGCACGATCTTTTCGGTGATTGCGAGGCTCGTTTCGACGTCGCCGACGTCGTTGTAGGCGTGGTCGACGGTGGCGCGGGCGAGGCGTTCCAGCCGCTTGGGGTCGCCTTGCCCGGCGTCTATGATGTGTGGGGCGATGTTTTCGAGGAAGTCCTGGCTGAGCAACTGCTTGATGCCCGTTGGGTCCTTTCGCTTGATGGGGACGTCCTTGCTGGCGTATCCCCTGATTCTCGTCGTCTCCTCGTCGATGACCTCCAAAGCCTCGCTGGGGTCGGCGTACCCTTGGCGCTTGATGGGTGCAAGGAGCCGTTCGTTGACGCGTCCCATGAAGTGGATGCGCTGCTCGGGTGCGATGTGTTGTCCGAGTTTCCAAAGGCGGGCGAGAGCGGGGGGCCGCTGGGGGAGGGGGAAGTCGGATACCGAGGAGAGCACGGGGGGCAGCTGGATGCCGAGCATGTAGAAGTGGAGCTGGCTGGTGTCGCCGCTCGTCCCGATGGCGAGGGCGGTCTGGGTCATCTCTTGGAAGGCGGTGGCGTCGAAGCGGTCCTTGGGGTCCTTGCTTGCGGCGATGAGGGTGGGGGTGAGTTTCGTCATGACCGCGGTCATGGACCAGGCGCCGTTCTTCGGAAAGGACTTCTTCATCTGCTGCATGAGGGTGTCGAAGGCCGTGTTTCGGTCTTCTTGGCGGGGTATCCCCGCGTGGATGGCGGTGACCATGTGGTCGTAGGCGAGGAGCTGGTCGCTGGGCTCCATGCCTTTCCTGGAGGGCTCGATGTCTGATGGTTTTGCGGTGGTCAGCTTCTGGTGGAAGTCCTTGGCGGCGAGGTGCTTGATGAGGTCGGGGGTGATGGTGGGCCACTTGGCCGCCTGCGAGGCGGTGGCCGTCGCCATGGCCCTGCCGATGAAGCGGAACTTGTCCCTGATGAGGTCGAAGTTCTCCCGGTCGGTCCAGGTCGTGTGGGCG
Organism: uncultured archaeon; assembly: GCA_964443985.1. Classification (GTDB taxonomy): domain Archaea; phylum Altiarchaeota; class Altiarchaeia; order IMC4; family JBDREA01; genus JBDREA01. Next base: position 10,381 of record CAYUFO010000022.1, read on the forward strand.
CTTTGGAGCATGTCGTCGAAGACGGCTTTGACGAAGTCGTCGTCTTGTTTTTTGAAGAATGGCTTTTCCCGGGAGGTCTCGAGGAAGTAGCGGCGTTTCCCCTTTTTGCCGACATCGGACTTGAGGTTGTGCTTGAATCGGTCGGCATCGAGGTCGAGAAACGAGGCATGGGGGTCGTCGAGGAGGCGTCGCATGCCGTGCAGGTGCCTGAGGAACGCGGTCTTCGAGCCTCGGATTTTCCGGTTATCCTCGCGGGTGAGGCGCGGTCGTTGGAGGATTTCACCTGCGGTGGCCATCGCCTGTTGGGTGAGCATCTTCGATGCGGTCCCTATCTCCCAGTAGCGGACGCCTTCCCGGGTGGTCTTCAGGTGGTCGCGGGTGAACTCGCGTGACAGCGGGGGGAGGTTTTCGAGGTCGGCGTCGACGAGCCGGACGCTCACCGAGGAGGCGAGGTTCTTCCTCACCCAGCCGTCTTCGGTGAGGTTGAGGTCTGAGAGGGTTTGTCCGTAGACGGGTTGGTCGCGGTCGAACCGATACTGGTTGAGCCAGGAGAGCCCCTTTTGGACGCCTTCCAGGTAGGTGGTGTCGACCGGCCGGTTCCGTTTAATGAGTCGGGAGGCTTGCCGGTCGATGTGCGAGAGCCGTTTTCCGAGGGCGTCTATGTCTTTTTCGGTGATGAGCCCCTCGCCTGCGAGCATGTCGAGGGCGTTCATCGAGTCTCGGGGGACGTGGCGTGTTTTCCCCCGGGCCCGTCGGATGTGCTGGTAGTCGAGGCGGTGTTGGAGGTCGTCGACGTCCTTGACGCTGGGGAGCTTGACGTCGAGTGTGAGTTTCCCCTGTTCGTCTCCCTGAAGCCGGAGCCTCTCTGTTTCGGCGATGCGGAACGTGTCTGGCTTCTTTTTTTGGGCGCTCATCTCTTTGGGTGTAGTGTGTTTGGGAAGCCAGAGAATAAATAGCGTTTTGATTTCGTATGAAATAGTGTCTAGTCGATACGTTATCGAAACGGGAATTATGTCTGCAGGATTTCCCGCAACGCCCCCACCAGCCGCTCGTTCTGCTGCGTCGACCCCACCGTCAACCGGATGCAGCCCTGTAGGAGAGGGTCGCTGCTTCGGTCACGGACGAGGATACCCTTCTTCTTCAAGGCGGCCTCGACCTTCTTCGAGTCCTTGCCGAATCTGGCGAGGATGAAATTCGCCGTGCTGGGGTAGAAAGGCACGCTGACGTCATTCAACACGTCCTCAAGGGCTTTCTTGTTTTCTAGCACCTCCCCGACGTAGGAAAGAACATACTCCTGGTCGTCGAGAGCCGCCAATGCCGCCACCACCGACGCCACGTTCACGCTGTAGGGGCTCGCTGCCTTCTTGAGGTTGGCGACGTTTTCCTTTTGGCTCACGATGACGCCGATGCGCATCCCGCCGAGGCCGTACGCCTTGCTGAAGGTCTGGATGACGACGAGGTTGTCGTAGCGCTTGTAGAGCTTGAGGTTGCTGACGCCGGAAAACTGGGTATATGCTTCGTCGAGGAGGACGAGGGCGTCGTTGTCGCGTGCGGCTTCGCTGATGGACTCGATATCATTTTCCTCAATAGGCGTTCCTGTGGGATTGTTGGGGTTGACGAGGACGACGACTTTGGTCGACGCAGAAATAGCATCAAGGACAGCAGCGGTTGGAAACGAAAGATCTTCCCTGTTATAGAGGACACGTTTGATTTTGGCGCCCGCCACCTCGGCATAGAACCGGAACATGGCGAACGTGGGCTCGGGGATGACGACCTCGTCGCCCGGCTCGACGTAGGCATCCATGACGCACTTGATGGCCTCATCGGATGCGTTCGTCGCCATGGCTTCGTCCCCGTCGACCCCTAGATTCTCAGCAAGCTTTTCGCGGAGCACCCCGTACTCGGGATACGTCGCCAAGTCCTCGGCCGTCAGGGCCCGTACCGCCGCCACAACCTTTGGCGAGCAGCCCACCGTGTTCTCGTTGAAGTCCAATCGCAGCTTGCCGCGCCGTCCCTCGAGGGGTGGATGATACGGGCGCATCCGCTGGACCGCCTTCTTGGGGGAAATCATTTCTTCTTTCAGTCATGGGAATGCGTCGATTAAAATATCGCAATCCCCAGTATCACTACGCACATGAAAGCGTCCGCAGACATCAACGGCTCCGTGACGCAGCGGCGCATCGACGGCAAGGCCATCGACCGGCTCTACCGAGACGGCCACCGCTACGCCCACTTCGGCCACTACTTCCGCGCCACCCACGGCTACGACGTCTTCAAGGTTCCCTTCAACGCCGAGTTCACGTGCCCCAACTGGGACGGCCGCCTTTCTTCAACGGGATGCGTCTTCTGCCCGGCCCAGGCCCGCCAGTTCACCTACGAGAGCTTTCGACCCATCATGGAAGGCGGCTTCAAGAAGCAGCTCAGCCACCAAATCAAATATTATAAAGACAAGGGGGCCGGCGAGAAGGCGCTCGTCTACGTCGCCTTCGGCACCAACACCTACCTGCCCGTCGACGAGCTGAAGGAGGTATTCGACGCCGCCCTCGACCACGAAGACGCCGTCGGTCTCTCCATCGGCACCCGCCCCGACTGCCTGCCGAATGAGGTCTTGGAATTGTTCGGCGACTACGTCACGCAGGGCTACGAGGTCTGGATAGAGGTCGGCCAGCAAAGCTTCCACCACCACACCATGGACGACACCAACCGCCAGCACGGCGTCGCCGAATCCATCCGCGTCGTCCGCGAATGCCGAAAGCGGGGCATCCTCACGCTCGCCTTCCTCATCATGGGGCTCCCCTACGAGACCCCCGCCGAGATGGTGGAGACCGCGCGGGTGACCTCTGCGCTCGGATTCGACGCCGTCAAGCTCTACCCCATGCTCGTCATGCGCGACACCGCCATCCTCAAAGACTACCAGAAAGGCACCTACCGCCCCCTCAGCCAGCTCGAATACGTCAGCATCGCCGCCGACTTCCTCGAGCACCTGTCCCCCCGCGTCCTCGTCCAGCGCCTCAGCAAAGACTGCGGTCTCGACGGCAAAGTCGTCCCCGACTGGGACACCAACCGCCACGTCATCGGCCCCCGCGCCGAAAAACTCATGATGCTCCGGGGCACCAAGCAGGGGAGCAAGTATCGGCTCTCGCTTGATGCAGGAGAATTGACGCCGCTCGCCCGGGCAAAGAAGCGGGACCCGAAAAAACATTCACGCA
>CAYUFO010000023.1:0-2793 GCA_964443985.1 uncultured archaeon
TCATAGGTTTCCGCCATCTTCTCGCAGAACTCCTTCTTCCTGCCCTCGTCGACATCGAAGGCCCGAATCTCTTCAATGTCTCGCACCGTGTCGATGGCGGCGACCTGGGTATGGGCTTGGGCCCCGCAACCGACGATGCCAAGGATAGACGCATCCTTTTTCGCAAGGTATTTGGTGGCCACCGCGGCGGCCGCTCCCGTCCGAAGGTCGGTGACATACGTCCCGTCCATGACGGCAAGCGGGAACCCAGTCTCTGGGTCGTTGAGGACGACCACCGCCATCACCGTCGGCAACCCCTTGCCCGGATTCCCGGGATGCACGTTCACCCACTTCAGGCCGCAGACGTCGACTCCCTTGAATCCCTTGATCTCGCCGTACATCGCGCGAAAATCGCCCGCATCCACGTCGAGATACGACTTCGGCGGCATATTCACCCGCCCCTCGCCGTAGGCCAAAAACGCCTCCTCGACGGCATCGACACAGTCCTGCACCGTCAAAACGCCCCGAACCTCGTCCTCAGTCAGCACCACGGTCATACAATCCACCGACAACCTATTGCATCTCACAGCATTTATATCCTTTCTCATAATCCTATTGGGGAAACACCGTGAAGACGCTTACCGAGATAAACGACCGCATCAAGAAGGGCGAAGCCGTCGTCGTCCGCGCCGACGAGATGCCCGACCGCTACGACGAAGACCCCCAGCGCGCAGCCCGGGAAGTCGACGTCGTCACCTCGGGCACCTTCGGCGCCATGTGCAGTAGCGGCGTCTTTCTCAACTTCGGCCACGCCGACCCCCCCATCAAGATGGGAAAGGTCTGGCTCAACGACGTCGAAGCCTACGGGGGCCTCGCCGCCGTCGACTGCTACCTCGGCGCCACCGAGCTCTCCCGCGAGCACGGCATACGCTACGGCGGCGGCCACGTCATCGAGGACCTCGTCCGCCGAAAGCCCGTGACCCTCAAGGCCACGGCCTACGGCACCGACTGCTATCCCCGAAAGTACGTCGAGACCACCCTCACCCTCGACGACGTCAACCAGGCCGTCATGCACAACCCCCGCAACGCCTACCAGCGCTACGCCGCCGCCACCAATTCCACGGACACGACGCTCGAGACCTACCTCGGCACCCTGCTGCCCAACTACCGCAACGTCAACTGGGCGGGCACCGGCGCCCTCTCCCCCCTGAACAACGACCCCGCCTACGAGACCCTGGGCATCGGAACCCGCATCTTCCTCGGCGGCGCCCAAGGCTACGTCGCAGGCGCCGGCACCCAGCACTCGCCGAAGACGCACTTCGGCACCCTCGCCGTTTCCGGCGACCTCAAGCAGATGGACGCCGAATTCGTCCGAGGCGCCACCTACCCCGGCTACGGCACCACGCTCTACCTGGGCATCGGCGCCGCCATCCCCATCCTCAACGACCGGCTCGCCAAGTCCACGGCCTGCCGCCACGCCGACATATCCACCATGGTCCTCGACTACGGCATCCAAGAGCTGAAACGCCCCACCATCGCCAACGTCACCTACGAAGACCTGCTCGCAGGCAGCCTCTCCATCGCCGGCAAGAAGGCCAAGACCGCGTGCCTGTCCTCCTTCAAGCTCGCAGAAAAGATCATGGACCGCCTCAAGGAATGGATAGAGGACCGGGAATTCACGCTCACCGCCCCCGCCGAGCGGCTCCCCCGCGACACCGTGTTCAGCCCCATGAAGCTCGCCGAGCGCATCCCGCTGGCAGACGAGGCCATGACCAAGAAGGTCATCTGCGGCCGCTGCGGGGACAGCATCGACCGCATCGCCACAGTCATGGTCAAAGCCGGCGTCGACCAGCTGCCCATCGTCTGCGACGGCAACCGCCTCGTGGGCATCGTGACCAGCTGGGACATCACCCGCGCCACCGCCGCCAAGAAAAAGCGGCTCGAAGACGTCATGACCAAGAAGGTCATCACCAGCCGCGCGGGCGAGACCATCGACGCCGTCAGCCGCAAGCTCCAAAAATACAACATCAACGCCACTCCAGTCGTCGACGAAAGCGGCACCCTCACAGGCATCATCACCCTCTCAGACATCAACCGCATCTACACGAAACGCAAAAAGCGATGACCAAGTACCTCCTTACCTACGACCCCGAGGCCGTCGAACGACCCATCCTGTCGGCTGCCATCCTCAAGACCAAAGTCCCCATCAACATCCTCCAAGCCAACGTCGACTACCGCGAGGGCGTCATCCTCATCGAGGTCGTGGGCACCCCCAAGGACGCCAAGAGGCTCATCGACCACGTCAAGCGCGAGGGGGTCGAGGCCCGCCGCCTCAAAAAGGAGATAGCCAAGGACGAAGAACGCTGCTTCGACTGCGGCGCATGCATCGGCGTGTGCCCCACCGAAGCCCTCGGCCTCAGCGAAGAAAACGAACTCGAGATCGACTTCGAAAAATGCGTGCGCTGCGGCATCTGCGCCGACGTGTGCCCCGTCGGCGCCCTCACGCTCACCGACGACTGAATGGAAAAAATGCACCGATTCGCTCTCGACCACAAGGAGAGCCACGTGACCGTCTCCTGCGAACCGGCCCTCGAAGCCGAGGCCCGCGACGAGCTCGCCCGCGTCTACGACGAGCTCGAATCCTTTCTCGGCCGCGACCCTTTCATCGGCACCGCCTATGAACCAGTCGACGTCCCCGACGACGCCCCGCCGCTTCTTGCCGCCATGGGGCGAGCCGCCAAGGCCGCGGGCACCGGCCCCATGGCCGCCGTCGCCGGCGCCATAGCCGAACACCTCGGCACCTTCCTGCGACAG
>CAYUFO010000023.1:2803-13349 GCA_964443985.1 uncultured archaeon
CTGCCGCCCGAGGGCTGGGTCATCCGCTCGATCGGCGGCGACCTCTACCTCGCCCCCGCCCAGACCAAGCTCGTCGGCATCTACGCCGGCGCAAGCAGCCTCTCCAATCGCTTCGCATTCAAGCTCCCCCCAGAAGAAACCCCTCTCGGCATCTGCACGTCGTCTGCGAGCGTCGGCCCGAGCGTCAGCCTCGGCGACGCCGACGCCGTCACCTGCATCGCACCATCGGCCCCGCTCGCCGACGCCGCCGCCACCGCCTGCGCCAACGCCGTCACCGGACCAAACGCCGTCGAAGCAGGCATCGAAAAAGCAAAAAAAATCCCCGGCCTCCAAGGCGCCCTCATCATCTGCGGCGACCACCTCGGCACCTGGGGAACCCTCCCCAAAATAGTCCAACGGTGAATTCTCCTCTCCGAGGACTCATCCCACTCCCACCACCCATCATGCACACCTCAATCAAGACCCTCGCCCTTCTGTTCTCCCTTGCCGTCCTGCTTTTTATCGTCTATGCGTACTATGATGGATACGGCATGACAGACGAATCGGGAGACGCAGAAATCTCGCAGGGAGCAGGCGTCGTGTCCCTGCCCCCAGTCCCCCGCGACGGCAACACCTCGCTTGAGGAGGTGCTCTGGCAGCGGAAGAGCGTCAGGCAGTACAAAGACGAACCCCTGCCCCTCGCCGACCTCTCGTTTCTCCTGTGGGCCGCCCAAGGCGTCAACCGGCCGGCAAGCCTCGTCGGCCACGCCGGACGGACGGCACCGTCGGCGGGCGCCACCTACCCCCTCCAACTCTACGTCCTCGCGGGAGACGTCGAGGGACTCCAACCTGGCGTCTACCGCTACGACAGCAATGCCCACGCCCTGAGAAAGACCAAAGACGGCGACCTGCGAAGCGAGCTCGCCAGCGCCGCCCTCGGCCAAAGCATGCCCGCCGACGCCCCAGCCACCATCGCCATCGCCGCCGACTACGAGCGCACCACCGGCCGCTACGGAGAACGCGGCATCCGCTACGTCGACATGGAAGCCGGCCACGCCGGACAAGACATCTACCTCGCCGCCGCAGCCCGGGACCTGGGCACCGTCGCCGTCGGCGCCTTCGACGACCAACGCATCAACAAAATCCTAGGCATACCCGAAGCACAAACCACCACCTACCTGTTCCCCATAGGGGCAGTGTAGTCTATTCTTCTTCGATGGTGTCTGCGATGGTGTGTCTGATTTCTTCGATGGTTTTGGTGCCGTCGATGTCTCGGAGTAGTTCTTGGTCCCGGTAGTATTGGATGAGGGGTTCGGTCTGTTTGTGGTAGACGGTGAGGCGTTTTCGGATGGTGTCTTCGTTGTCGTCTTTTCGTTGGACGAGGCCGGTGCCGCAGGTGTCGCAGACGCCCTCTTGTTGTGGGGGGTTGGCTTCGACGTGGTAGGTGGCGCCGCATTTTTGGCAGATGCGGCGTCCGGCGAGGCGGCTGACGAGCTCGTCGTCGGGGACGTCGATGAGGATGACGTGGTCGATGCGGGCGGCGGCGTCGAGTTCCAGGGCTTGGTTGAGGGTGCGGGGGAATCCGTCGAGGACGAAGCCGCCTGCGGCGTCGGGCTGTTTGATTCGGTTGCGGATGATCTCGCAGACGAGGTCGTCGGGGACGAGTTCGCCTGCGGTGGTGAAGGATTTGGCGCGTTTGCCGAGGTCTGTTTCTGCTTTGATTTCTGCTCGCAGGATGTCGCCGGTGGCGATGTGGGGTATGGTGTGTTCGCCGACGATGTAGGCGGTCTGGGTTCCTTTGCCGCTGCCGGGCGGTCCGAGCATGACGATGTTCATGATTTGATATTTATCGGCGTAGTATAAAATGTATAGCGATGCAGGCGGTCGTCGAGCCCGGGCAGCGGCCTCCGAGGCGGAGGATTCGCGAGTCGATTGAGAAGGTCAAGGAGCGCCTCAAGGAGAAGCTGCGCGTCGAGCAGAAGCCCAAGCTCGACGAGAAGGTCGATGCGATGCTGAAGCCTGCGGGGGCCAAACGGCGGGTGGCGCAGGTCGTCACGCGTTCGGTGGGCAAGTTCATGGGGCGATATCTCGGCCGCAAGATGGGGTTCGTCGGGGGCGTCGGGCGGAGCATTCGGGGCCTCTTTAAGTGATAGTCCAGTGGCTATCTTCTGATGCATATATCAAAACATATCCACTCCAGTATCTCCTTCCGCTATTGATTTTTAATGGCGAACTGCCAAAGAAATGAAGGGTTGTGTATTGACACTCTTTTCTGAGAAAGGGTGGTTGGTTGAAAACGAAACACCGCATCGACAAAGATAGGTTGGAGAAGAACCTCCTCGTACTGGCAAGCTGCATCCCGGAACGCCACCGGCGCATCACCGCCATCATGAAGTATGCGTTCTTCGGCCAGTTCGAGGGATACTTCCCCTCCATCGGAAAATCGCTTCGCTACCACGGCGCCTACAGCCCCGACCTCGCCCGCATCGTGGCGGAGCTCGAAGGCAAGGGGCTCCTGGAAAGGAAGCCCGACCCCCGCGCCAACGGCAATAACGGTTCGGCCGGCCTCTACGCCATCCCCGCCGACGTTGCGCGCCAGATCCCCGCCATCGCCGACCACGAGGGCATCGACTTCGCCCGACTTGCCAAGCGCATGCGCTCGCTTTTCGCAGACATCGGCTTTCGCGCCGACGCCATGGGCGCCAAGAGCAGGGAATACCTCTACGAACTGGTCGGCGACCCCGAACGCTACCTCTTCGCAGACGACGTTGTAGCGCCAGACGTCCACCGGCCGCTCGCGCTCGCCAAGCTCCCCGCCGACTGCCGCGCCGCCTCCCGTATCGCCTCCTTCATCCTCCGGCACAAGGAACACCTCCCAGACTACACCTTCGACGGCGCCGCCATCAACCGGATCCTGCCCAGGGAGGGCTTCGTCTTCCTCGGCGGCCATTTCACGGGCGCCTACGCGCGAAAGACGCTCACCGGCACGGTGGTGGAATTCTCGACGTCCGTGCTCAGCCCCCGCGAGAGCGCGGTCCCCGTCCTCCTCGGCGCCCAAGGGAGAATGTCGGCCACCCTCGCCGAGCTCCCCGACTACGACTGCATCGTCGTGGGAAGGCTTGTGGACATCGGGGGACGCCCCACCGTCCAGGCCGCGGGAGTCATCCAAGTCGGCGTCCTCGGACAATCCGACATCATCTACTGATCTCATCGTTTTTCTTATCCGGCTTCCCACATCCTAGTATGGCCTCCCCTTCGCGCCCAAGTATATCCCTCACGTATCGCACGGTATCGCCAGCCGACTGGGATGCCGGGGATTTCCCCGCCAAGGCAAAGAATCCCTTCTTCAGGATACTGCTTGAGCACTCGTCGGCAAAGACTCCGGGGGAGCGTCGCAAGGACGCACTCTGGGAGACGCAGGAGTACGACATCCTCTATGCGTCGCATCGTGGCAGGCCCGTCGGATTCGTCCTCTACCACGACGAAGACTGCTACCTCTCCACCCACGACACCTACGTTTCTCCCGAACGGGGGCGACTCGCCTGCGACGACAGCGCATCGCGACGAGGCTTAGGCTTCGCCTAAACGCCCAAGCTCGTTCTCTTGGCAAGGCGGTCGTCGCCGAGGCCCAGACCGACGAGATGGCGGCGCTCCACCAGCGCCTGGCCGAACGCGACCGGGATATCCTCACCCGGGATGCGCGGGGCGACCTCGAGCGGCTTCCCGCAAAGACCATCCTCATTGAGGATTCAGAGGAGTACCCCGGCCTCCATGATGTCACCACCATCCTGCGCCAGACCCCCCGCCAAAAGAAGCGGAGAAGGAACTAGATATTGAGGAACCGTCTGGCGACCTTTCCCGCCGCCGAGTATTCGAGGTCGATGGCGTGGTGGGGGCACAGCTCATGGCAGCAGTAGCAGCGGATGCATGCGCCGTAGGTGACCTTTGCTTTCTTGTTGTCGTCAAGGACGATGGCGTCGCGGGGGCAGCCCTCGATGCAGATGCCGCAGCCGACGCAGCGGTCGTCTTTGGGGACGGGGCGTCGGGTGAGGACGGACTTCAGGAATGGCGCGAACCGGTCGACGAAGGCGCCGGTGTAGGTTCCGTCGGCATAGGTCGAGGGACTCGCGAACCCCTTCTGGACGAATCCCTCGATGGGATCGCCTGCGACGTCGATACCCGCGGGGTCCGAGGGATGGAGGTTTCGCGCGAACGCCCGGGAAAGCGAGGGAACCTGGGAGGGATGGATGTCCATGATTCTCGCTACGACCATGTCGAGCGATACCGGGTTCTCGCTTGCGAGGATGACGCCGATTGTTCGTGGGGTGCCGGCGTTGGGTCCGTCGCCTTCCATGCCGACGACGCCGTCCATGACGTGCAGCGCGGCGGGGATGGCGAGGGTGAGGTCGAGGAGCATGTCGGCAAACGAGTCCGGGTCGGGGAGTGTCGAATGCAGGCCCACCTTCCGCCTGCCCGCCACCAGGCCGTACATGTTCTTGACGGCGCCGGTCTGGTGCATGAGGGTGTGGGTCTTCAGCTTCGACACCGACACGATCTTGTCGGCGTCGATGGCGGGCCCGATGACCTCGAATCTCTTCTGGAGGTGGCCGTCGGGCGCGGGCTTGACGCGCACGGCGGTGTCAAGGTTGAGGTTTGCTCCCGTCTCTTCTGCGACTTTCGTGTAGCCGACCACGTCGTAGAGCTTGCCGAGCGACTTCTCGGTGTAGGGGTCGCCCATGCCCGCAGAATCCGCGATGGTGACCTCGCCTCCCGCCTGCTGCACCAATTCGACGACGGCCTTGAGCACGGCGGGGTGCGTCGTCACGGCCTTGTCTGGCGGGGCGGACATGAGGATGTTGGGCTTGACGAGGACGCGGTCCCCCTTCGCGATGAACCGGGACATGCCGCCGAGATGCCCGACGCTCGTCGCGACTGCCTTCTTGACGCGCTCCTCGTCGTAGTCGGCGCAGCCTGCGAGGGCCACCTTCCGCTCGCCGCGCATCACTGTCGTCACTTCTTTGTCTTGCCGTTCCTGCCTCGCAGCTTCACAAGGAGGGCTGCCATGACAACGATGGCGACGACGGCGACGAGCATGGTCTGCGAGCCCCCTGCACCTTCCTCGGCCACCTCGAGCCTGACGGTCTTGTCATAGATGAGGACGTCGTCATCCTTGGTGCAGCGTATCTCGACGGGGACGAGGTGGGGCTGCGCGGGCGCGTCTTCCTCGACGTCGTAGACGATGGTGGCGACGCCCGATTCGCCACGGTCGAGGTCGCCGATATACGCCGACTTCTCGTTGAAGGAGAAGGGCTGGCCGCTCTTTTCGAGGACGATGAGCGTCACGCTCTCGCAGAGGGCGCCCTGGTTGTCGACGGTCACCTGCGCCTGCCCCTCCTGTCCGGGCGCCGTGGGCGCAGCCTCGCTGAACAGCTCGAACTTCGGGTTCTCGAGGATGTCGACGACGTAAGTTATCTCGTCGGTGTAGGGCTGGCCTTGGACCTCGTACTCGAGCAGGAACGACACGTTGGTGGCCTGGGGCTCGATGTCGTCTGCGACGTCGGCGTAGAAGGTGAAGCTCGTCGAGCTGCCGCCGGCGATGGTGCCCGCCTCCTTGGTCTGCACGAAGCTTCGCGCGTTGGTGAGCGGATGGCTGGGCTGGAAGGTCACCTTCACGTTCTTGACCTGTTCGGTGCCCTGGTTCTCGATGTGGCCGGTGAACTCGACGTCCTCGTCGTCTGCGTGGATTTCTGCGGGGTCGCTTTCGAAGTTAGTGATGGCGAGCTTGCGGTCGCCTGCCACGTAGACGCCGATGTAGTAAACGTCGGTGTGCTCGGTGCGGCTCTTGTCCTCGTAGCTGACGGTGAATGGCAGCGTGTAGGCCATGGATGGCAGGTCCTCGTCGAGGTGGACGGTGAAATCCACGGTCCCGCTTCCTCCCCTGGCAATGTCGGGCACCTTTTTCTTGGTCATGCCGAGGACCGTGAAATACGACATGATGGCGCTAATCTGGTCTGTGGTGCTCACCCCTCCCGTCGAGAGGCTCAGCTGCGTGTAGTCGAGGCTCGAGGAGGTGCCGAGGTTGGCTTCGATGCCGATGGCGTCTGATTCCCCGGTGTTTGCAAGGCGAAGCGACACGTCGACGTTGTCGCCGGGCCGCAGCTCCTGCCGGTTGACGGCAAAGCCGTCGAGTTCAAGCAGGCTGCCCGCCGTGACCTCCACGGGGATGAGCCATTTGGATGTGACTTCTTCGGTGACGAGGCTGCCCGCGGCGTCGTAGCGGCTCTCGTCGTATTTGATTTGCATGGTGAGGTAGTGGGTGCCGACGCGGGCGTCGCCGGCGACGGTCAATGACCCCGCGAAGCGGGCGTTCCCCAATGGATTGACGGTGCCGAGCTCCCAGAAGCCGCCCACCGACACCTCGTCTTTGACCTTCTCGTTGGCCTTGACGGTGAGGGCGTCGAGGGACGACATGCTCACCCGGACGTCGCGGGCGGAAAGGCCCCCGGCGTTGGAGATGACGAAGTAGACGGTCTCGCGGTCGCCCGGCTCGAGGTCCGCGGGTATCTGGGTCTGGTCGTAGTCGACGACGATGGCGGTGGGCGTCGCCGTCTGGGCGCAAACGGTGCCGGTGGCTAGGAGCAATGCTATGATGGTGGCCGCGATGGCGGCGGTCTTGGTGTGGTCAGGTGCAGGTGCATTCATCTTTGTTACCTCGGTATCTCTTTGTTAAGTATCTTTCGTTGATGATGAGGAGGGCGGGGACTGCGGTGACGGCGGCCATCATGGAGGCGGCGACGCCGAGGCTCATGATGGTGGCCATCTCGGCGAGGAAGGTGAGTTGGCCCATGCTCATGGCGCGAAAGCCGATGAGCGCCGATATCGTGGTCGTCGACATGGGGAAGATGATGCCGGAAAAGGTCTCGACGAGGGCGCGCTCGGGGCTGCCGGCGGCTTTGAGCTCCTGGCGGAAGCGGGTGACGGTCTGGATGCCGAAGTCGATGCCGATGCCCATGATCATGGAGCTGGCGCCGCTGGTCATCGAGCTGAGGTTCATGCCGGCGAGGTAGACGAGGCCGAAGCTCCAGACGGTCCCGAAGACGATGGTGAACAAGGGCAGGATGCCGTAGCGCACCGAGCCCATGACGATGACGACGACGACGAGGATGCCCAGTAGGCTCATCTGGCTGGTCCGGGCCATGTCGGGGCCTATCTGGGCGCTGACCTCGATGTTGTTGGCGAGCTCGCCGGCCATGAAGGTATGGGTGCCCGGCGGTGCCTCGGTCTCCTCGATGAGCTGGCTGAAGACGGCGTAGACGGCTTCCTGGTCGGCTTCGGGGAACGATTCGAGGTCTGCTCTGACGGTGAGGAGGCTTCGGTCGCCGGCGACGTACTGGTCGAGGGCGGGATTGGCCTGCCAGAGGTCGTGGGCGCGCTCCGTTGACTTGGGGAGGGTGCCGCCGTTGCCCAGCCGCATGAGGCTTGCCGCGCTCGTCACCGAACGCACCTCCTTGACGGTGGCGACCTTCTGGTGGATGAGCCAAGCGTAGTCGATGACGCGGGGGTCGAGGACGTCTCTGACCTCGTTGCTGTCGGGCGTCGTCGGATAGATCTCGATGGCGAAGGTGAGGGTCGCGAGCCCTGCGAACTCGTCGCCGATCTTTTGGAGGGCTTCGACGGCGGGTTCTCCTTCGGGGAGCATGTCCCGGTTTGAGACGTTGACTATCTCGAGCATGCTTTGCAGGTAGACGCTCCCGGCGGTGACGGCGAGGACGAGGGCGAGCATGGTGAAGGGGTGGCAGGCGATGAAGCCCGCGTAGCCGCGCACGAGCTTGCGATAAAGGCCGTTGTTCGCTTCGTTTGGCGGGCAGTCTGATTCAGTCATGGTTGTTGGCGAGGCTGTTGGCGAGGTCGCCGAGGCCGCGCAGCCTCCCTTCGAGGATGATGAAGGCGGGGTTGACGAAGACGGCGGCGACAAGGCAGCTTGCGATGCCGGCTGCGAGCGTGATGCCGAGATTCTGCATCATGGGCATGAAGGCGAGGGTGAGGGCCAGAAACCCGACGATGGTGGTGGTGCCGGAACCGAGGATGGCGGCACCGACTGCGGGGACGGCGGTGGTGATGGCGTCTTCTTGGCTGCCGCCTTTTTCGCGGATCTCCATGTAGCGGCCGACGAGGAAGATGCCGTATTCGACGCCGAGGCCGAGGATCATGGCGCCGACGCCGACGGTGGCGACGGATAGGGGGCGGCCGGTGTGGCCGAGGAAGCCGAGCGTCCAGGTGAGGCCGAACAGCAGGGGGATGAAGACGAGGAGTCCTTTCCTGAGGCTTCGCTGCAGGACGATGAGGAGCCCGAGGATGATGGCGGCGGCGAGGCTGACGGTGTAGACGGCGTCCTCCCACATGATGCGCAGTATCATCTGGACCATGGGGATCTCGCCGGTGATGATGGTTCTGACGCCGGGCGGCTTGGCGACGCCCTCAAGCGTGTCTTCGAGGGTGGAAATGATGGTGGTGCCCTCGTCTTCGCCGGTGCCGGCGTTGGTGTAGACGTAGGCGAGGGTGAGCGAGTAGTCCCTGCTGAAAAGGCCGTCGGCGCCGGGTATCTGGGCGAGGACGGTCTTGACGCCTTCAAGGGTTTGGGGGACGCCGTCGGCGAGGTAGGTGCCCGGTGAGAAGACGCGGTCGACGGTGGGCTCTGCCGAGAGGGCGTCTTCCAGTTTCACGAACATCTCCATGATGCGGGGGTCGCGGATGTCGGTGGGTCGGCCTGCGATGTCGCTTCCCTCTTCGAGTTCGACGACGATGAGGAGCAGGCTGCCGCCGCCGAATTTGCCGTCGACCTTCTCCATGTTCTGGAATGGTTCTAGCTGGGTGGGCATCTCTTCCATGATGTCGCCTTGCATCTCTATCTGGCTTGCTCCCACGGCCATGTAGGCGGTCAAGAGCAGGGCGACGGCGACGATGGCGAGGTGGTGGCGGTACTGGGTGAGGGCCACGGCGCGCATAAGGTCTTCTGCGTTCATCGTGTCTTACCCTCGGCTTCTGATGCCTGCCCACAGGAGGTCGAGCTGCTGGCGGTAGAGGTCGGCAAGGTTCTTCCCCTTGGCGACGGGAAAGGTCAGGAGCAATCCCATGAACATGGTGCAAAGGAGGTTGAGGACGAGCTCCTGGTCGGTGTTTTTGGGCAGCTCTCCCCTGTGGATGGCATTCGCCACGTAGGGGCGCAGGATGTCGGGGAGTTCCGTGAAGCCGGTGTCCTTCATGGCGGGCTCGTCGGGGAATGCGTGTTCGAGTTCCGCCTTGGTGATGGCTCCGAGGCTCGGGGGATTGTCTGCCCGCGCTATCTTGGTGATGATCTCGCGCACGAGGGTGGGGTGCTCCTGCATGCGCTCGGCGTTGAAGGCGAAGAACGCCTCGATGGCAGAAAGCCCTGCGTCGGGTCCGCATTCCGATGTGAGGTGGTGGGTGACCTCGACGCTCCAGAGCTTGAGGTGGAAGTGGATGAGGTCCTGTTTTGTTGGGTAGTAGTTGTAGAAGGTGACCTCGCTGACGGGGAGCTCGTTGCAGATCTCCTTGACGGTTATCTCGTCGAGGGGCTTCTCTTTGAGTTTCTCGATGGCCGAGCGCAGGAGGGCGAGCTTCGTCTGGGCGTGCTTGCGTTCGCGGAGGGTTGGTCTGCAGGTATCGGTGGGCATGTCATATACTGCTAAATTTTTTTAGTCGACTAAAAGATTTAGTACTACTACATCTCCACCCATAAAAATACGGCGGTATCCGTCCGGAAAACAAAAAAAAGGAAAAAGAAAAGAGAAAAAAGGGACGCGCTCTCCTAGCACTGTCCCTGGGGGGCGGCAGCCTGCGTCTCCTGCTGCACGTTCTCGCAAGCCGCAGGCGGGTCCACGAATGCAGCGCACAATGCTGCCTGATAGGATGCAGGCGTGCGTCCGCCATCATACTGGACGCCGTCGATGAAGACCGTCGGTGAGCCCCGCACGCCAAGCAGCGTGTTGAGCTCGAGCTCCTTGGCTGCGAAGTCCATGCCTTCCTCCGCTTCGCACGTCTTGATTTGCTCGATGTCGTAGCCCAAGTCTTCTGCAACGGGCTCCCAGCACGTGTCGGCATTGCCGCTATTGCACTGCTCGTTCATGGCGAGCGCGAAGTCGAACCAGGCATCCATGCCCTCGTACTTGGCCACGCACAGCTCGCGGATGTTCTGGTTGAGCTCCTGGATGCCGTGCATGCTGCAGTACTTGTCGTCTTCATCAAGGCAATACTGGGGTCCGCCGCCGCCGTAATTCGAATAGATGACGTACCGTGGATTGAAGTCGGCAGAGTCCTTGAGGGCCTGATAGACGGGTTCAATTCCCTCTTCCGCCTGGTTGCCGAAGGGGCAGTAGCTCATCACGAAGAAGTCTATCTGGGGCCGGTTGTCGCCCTCGACCACGCCGAGCGCCTCCTGCTGCTGTCGCCTGAGCTCGGCCTGCTCCGCATCGTAGGCGTCACGAGCCTCCTCGTCGATGAAGTAGGTCGCACCCGTTATCTGGCGCGTGAGGACGTAGTACTGTCC
>CAYUFO010000024.1:0-5658 GCA_964443985.1 uncultured archaeon
AGAATTGATCGCGATAATCGCAGTCGAACCAACCGTCTCCGCCGATGCACCACGCGTATCTCGACACACCCGGAGTCGTCGAGATGTTATAGGCCTCGGTATTGGCTGCATAATACGCATGACAATGGCCGTCGGGGGCAAGACAGTCGTTCGAGTTGTCGCAGCAGCCCCGGATGCTCGTGTCGCTGACACAGGCGATCTGGGTCGGGCCGCCGCTCGACCAGCAACGAAAGTATTTATAAACCTCCCCCGTGTCGTCGGTGCAGCAGCTCTCGTTGTAGGTGGCGGTCTGGGATTCGTCAGAGTTGGCAAACCAAGAGGTATTCCAACAATAATCCGAGCCGCATGCCGTTCCCACAATGGATTGACAATCAGCCTCCGTCTCATCCGGCTCCTGTGCGATGACGTCCACTGAGAAGACTACAACAAAGAAGAACACGATGAAAAGAAAAACTTTAAACGGGTAACAGCGCGGCATCGTATAATGTGGGGTTGGATGAATCCAAGTCCCCTTGTTATATATGTTGGCGGGGAGGTTTTTAAAGCATGGTTTGCGGCGTCTGCTGTCCCGTGTCGGGGGGGGGGTTGCTTGCGGGCTGGTTCCTAGAGGGACCCGCCGATGGCGAGGAAGCCGACCACGACGAGGACGAAGGCGATCAGGAGCACGGCCTCGAAGTAGCGGTCGATGAACGACTTGATGCGCTCCCCAAAAAAGTAAAACAGCGCCCCGATGAGGAAGAAGCGGCCCGCCCGGCCGACGGCGCTCGCCGCGACGAAGGTGGCGAGGTCGATGTGCCAGACGCCCGCGGCGATGGTGAAGACCTTATAGGGAATGGGCGAGAACGCGGCGCCGAAGATGGCGAGCCCCGCATACTGGGCGTAGAGCGCCCCCACCTCGTCGAAGTACATCTGATAGTGCAGGGCGGTGATGATGGCGCGGCCCACCGACTCAAAGGCGAAGTAGCCGATGGCATAGCCGAACAAGCCCCCGAGAAGCGAGCCAGCCCAGCAGATGGCGGCGAACCGGAACGACTTCGCGACGGCGCCCACGCACAAGGCGATGAGCAGGACGTCGGGGGGGACGGGAAAGAAACTGGATTCCGCGAACGCCAACAAAAATAAGGCAAACGGGCCATAGGGCGTGTCCGCCCAGTGGAGCACCCAGGTATAGAGCCGTCTCATGGGCTCACGAATCCTTGCAAGCATTGAGAAAGAGTATCTCCCTATCCCTAAATAAATCCCCGGCCCGCCCCGGCAGTCAGCCTTAGAAATCGTCCCGCCGCCGCTGCACGCGCCGATAGATGAAGAGCAGCGCGACGGTGACCGCGGCGACGGCACCCACGAAGAGGAGGTCGCTCATGAAATCGCCCCGCGGGTCGGTGCGTTGCGCATCCCTCTTCTCCTCGATCCTCTGCTGCAGCAGCTCGGCGTCGACCGTGCCCTCGGCGTAGTCGCCCTCCTCAAACAAGCTGACTGCCGCGCGGACCCACACCGCCGCCGTATCGTAGTCGCGGGCGTTGTAGTAGGTCTCGGCCTTGCGGTAGTAATTCCTCGCCACCTCGCCGATGACGGCATCGGCGTTCGCGATGCTCCCTGCCATGTCCTTCTCGCAGGTGCCGCTGATGTTCTCGTAGGTTTTGCGGGCTTGGCGGGCGAGCTTCAATGCCCCCGTCATGTTCTGGTAGCCGTAGTAGTTGCGGGCCTGGGCGTAATACGTGTTGGCCTGTAGCTCGGCTTTGACGCAAATCTCGGTCTCGATGCGCTCTTCAAGAATGTTGGCGTTCTCGATGCCCTCACGGTAGTTTATCTCATAGTAGTACTTGCGGGCCTGGGCCAAATAATCCATGGAGAGCGTGTAGTTGTCAAAGCTATAGGCCTTGACGGCCTCGTCGTAGAGGTGGTTCGCGCGGACGAGTATCTCGTTTTCAGTGATCTCGTCGATTTTCTGAAGCAGCACGTTCACACGGCCGAGGCACAGGTCGTCGTTGATGTCGATGCATATGGACTTCGTCTTTTCTGCGAAGATCCGTGCATTGACGTGGTCGCCGTTGTCCAAGTGCCGCTTCGCCTTTGCGAAATAGCCTTCTGCCTGCATGAGTTTGACGTAGTCCTCGCGGAGCTCGAGCACCGATACGTTGTCGAGCCCCTGGACCACGACCTCGGGGTTGCCGTTCGCATCGAGGTCCTCGATGATGAGCCCGTACATCGATTCCGTGTGGGTGTACTCCCACCGCTTCGCCCCCGAGGCGTTGAGGATGTAGAGCACGCCGTCCGCGGCGCCCACGACTAGGTCGACGGACTCGTCGAAGTCGATATCGTCGACGACGAGGGCCTTGGGGAACGCCCGGAACTTGTAGGCCCACAAGAGGTCTCCCACGTGGTCATAGATGCGCAGTTGGTTGTCGGCCGACAGGACGAGGTATTCCTGTTGGCGGTAGCCTGCCACGTCGGCGACGGCGACATCGAATATGCGCTCGCCTATCGGGAAGGTCCCCCGCACGTTTCCACCGCTGCCGTTGAGGATGTAGAGCCTCCCGTTATTGGCTCCGGAGACGACGTTGACGCCCTTGTATTTCCCGTCGATGTCGGCTATCTGGACCGGGAACGCCTGATAGTCCTTGTTGATGAACTTGCCCTGTTTGTCGGATTCCCGTATGTTGTATCGCCAAAGAAGCGATCCGTCGGCTTTGAGGACGAGGACGCTCCCGTTGCGATACTGGTACTCGACATCCTCCCATAGGGCGATGCCCCTGTCGTCTTCGCCGGTCCGCTCATAATAGATGAGCGTGGAGGGCGCTCCCAGGGCGGCGGCGATCTCTGGGACCCCGTCGCCGTCCAGGTCTCCAATAGAGAGGTCGTTGATGCCGTCCTGGGTGGGGTAGAACCATTCCTCGACGCCTTCGAGGTCGAAGAGGGCGACGCCCCCCTCCCTGCGGACATGGGTGGTCAGCCACTTGTTGAGGCGCTGCATCGACTTGTTTTGCCGATTAAAGTACTCCGCGCTCTGAATCTCTTCGACGACGTGGCGGCCGTTGTAGGCGATGGCGACCTTGACGGGACCCCCGACTGCGAGAGAGCCCACCTGCAGGGCCCTGATCTCTCCCCGCTCGGCGACGCTGCCGGCGGAGAAGGAGGCCACGAGGTCCTGGGTGCCGTTGAACACCTTGACGGTGTTGTCCTGGTAGCCGACGAAGATTTCCTTGAGCCCGTCGCCGTCGGCGTCAAAGCCGGCAATGGCTCCGACGTCGTGTCCCCATGCAATCTTCCATTTCGCGCGGATGTGGGGGTCGCTGACGGCAGCCGACCCGAGGCTCGAGGCGACGAGGAGGACGAGCAGGCAGCCTGCGATGCGGTGTGTCGATTCCATGGTGTCAGTCGAGGGGCGCCTCCACCCGCGAGAGGACCTTGGCGATGACGTCGTCGGCGGTGACGCCGAAGTCCTGGCTGTCGGGGTTGAGGATGAGGCGGTGGCGCAGGATGGGGAAGGCGAGGCGTTTGATGTCGCTTGGCGTCACGAAGTCGCGGCCCTCGAGGAACGCCTTGGCGCGCGCCGCCTTCTGGAAGGCGATGAGGGCGCGGGGGCTCGCCCCCGTCATGACCTCGCGGCGGGTGCGGGTGGCGTCGACCAGGCGGACGACGTATTCGAGGATGCTGTCGGCGATGAAGACGTTCTCCTCTATCTCCTTTCGGATGACGAGTATCTCGGCGGGATTGAAGACCTTGTTGATGGGTTCCCTGCTGTGCTGGCTTTTGAGGATGTTGATCTCCTGTTCGGCGGTGAGGTATTGGAGGACGACCTTGAAGATGAAGCGGTCCATCTGGGCCTCGGGCAGGGGGAAGGTACCCTCCTGCTCGACGGGGTTCTCGGTGGCGATGGTGGTGAAGGCGTCGGGGAGCTTGTAGGTCTCGCCGCCGATGGTGACCTTGCCTTCGGCCATGACCTCGAGCATCGCCGACTGCGTCTTCGGCGGCGCCCGGTTGACCTCGTCGACGAGGAGGATGTTGGTGAAGACGGGACCCTCTTCGAGGACGTATTTTTTCTGGTGTTCATCCCACGTGCGTTTGCCGACGATGTCGGTAGGCGTCAGGTCCGGCGTGCACTGGATGCGCTTGAACGTCGAGTCCATGGCGTCGGCGATGACGTTGGTCAGCACCGTCTTGCCCATGCCCGGCACGGATTCAAGCAGGATGTGGCCGCCGGCGAAGATGCAGATGACGATCTCCTGGATGACGTCTTCGTTTCCGACGATGCGCTTGTGTATCTCGTCGTAGAGCTGGTTGAATTGTTGATAGATGTCTTTGTCGCGCTCCACCATAGAATGCACACCTCGGTAGTTACCACTTTGCCGGCCAAGAATAAATAAAACCCGGTATTGCTTCGGTAACCGCGATATTTACCCCTAGACCTCCCAAAAGGCAATCAAAGACGATGGCCGTAGAAAAACGTCGCGACGCAAGGCTCGCGCAGGTGGGGCATCTATCGCTTCCCGAACTGCGCAAGCTCTCATCTGAGACGTCGACGGCCCTCACCTACACCAAGTTCGGCCGCTATCACGGCGTCTTTGCGCACCTCATGGACCGCTCTGACCTCCTGCCACCGAAGGTTTCTGCCTTGGTCATCGGGCCCGGTGTCGAATCCTCCCCGTTCGCCGACCCGAACGCAACCTCGACGAAAGACCTCCTTTTCAGCTTCGAACCATTTGAGCTCGCCAATAGCCTCGAACGGGCGGGCAAACCCTATCACATCGACGTCCTCGACCGCAACGAGGACGCCCTCCAACTCATCAAAGACCAACGATTCCTTCCCGCCAGTGACCTGCAGGCACCGCGAGGCTACCTCAATCGCTTCTTCCCCTGCGCCCTTCACACCGACTTTCCCTCCGACCGACTGCGGGCTGCAGGCCACCCGCCCGATGCGTTGGACGCTACGTCCGCATCCCCGACGAAACACGCGCCAACATCGCCACCATCCCCGGCGACGTCCGCGACATCGCACGCCTCACCCGCGACGACGCCTACGACCTCGTCTGGATGACTGGTGTCTCGCTTTTACCCGACAACCTCGCCGACTTCACCAGCCGCATCCGTTCCAATGGCTTGCTCGTCGCCACCGCCTACTCGGACCTCGAAAAACACCCCGCCAACCACGGGTTTCGCGTCGAAGCCAAGCGCGGCGCCCTCCCCGTCGCCGACGGCGCCTCACCGTACATCCTCAGAAAGACGCCTCGTTGACATGACCCCACAAAAACGCCGCGATGCGAAGCTCGCCCGACTCGGGCATCTGTCGCTTCCCGAGATAAAAAAGCTCAGCCGAGAGGTGGGCGGCGGGGCCTACACGCGCTTCGGCCGCCACGAACGGGTCTTTCGGTTCCTCGCCCAGAATCCGAGCCTTCTACCGGAAAAAGTGAATGCACTCGTCGTCGGCGCCGGCGCTCAGCCGCCCCTGGAACTCGAGCTCGACGACTCTCCTGCATCACGACACTCCAAACACGTCGCCTACTCCTATGAGCTCGCCAACAGCCTCGAACACGCCGGCAAAGACTACGCGATAACCGTCGCCGACAAGACTCCCGCCGTCGTCGGCCTCATCAACGGCCAACGCTTCCTTTTGACAAGCGACAGCCAAGCCTCCAAGGACTATCTCGACGGCTTCTTCCC
>CAYUFO010000024.1:5758-13212 GCA_964443985.1 uncultured archaeon
TCCTTTTGACAAGCGACAGCCAAGCCTCCAAGGACTATCTCGACGGCTTCTTCCCGGGCGCCCTCGACGAGACCCCTCCGCGGTGGGAGAAGGTGAGAACGTTCCACGACCCAGGCGGCGTCGACACCGCCGTCCTGCGGCGCGTCAGTCCCGTCCGCTGACCTTCACGGAGAACGACTCGTGGGTCGTGCGCCCCTCCCATGACACGGCCACGGGGACCGCCTGCTTGCCCGGCTTCTTGGCGCGCAGCTTGAACGACTCCGTCACGCGCTTTCCGGGGAGAATCTTGTCAAGCCTCTGCAACGGCGGCTGGCTGTGGACGACGTCCTCTGCGCCGGTGAAGTCGACGACGACGTCATGGAGGACGCGATACTTCGACGTGTTCTCGACGCGCACGCGCACGACGAAGTCTTCGCCCTCTCCGACGCGCTCGGGGGCGTCGAAGGACACGGAAAGACCCCCGCCGTCGCCCGATTTCTTCGTGGATGGGGCTTCTGGCTTCGTGGAATCCGCGCCCCGCACGACGACGGTCACCTCGGGCGTGCCCCGCAAGTATTTGTGGCCCTCGGCATCCTTGTAGGTGACGTTCATGGGCTCAAACGAGTATTCGCCGGGCTTTTCGGTTTTGAAGCTCACCGTCACCTTCCTGCGTTCGCCCGCGTCGAGCTTTGTAATCCGCTCTGGCGGCACGTCGACGGCGAACTCCTCGGGGAAGTGCAGGAGGAACGACACGTCGAGGAGGGGGTCTTCCCCCTGGTTTTCCACGACGAAGCTGAAGGGTTCGGGTCTCCCGACGACCGCCGAAAGGCTATCGGGCAATTCGGCGGCGAAGCTCGGCTTGGCCTTGACGTCGTCAAGCAGCCTTCTGATCTCGTCTTGCCGCTTCTCGAACTCCCGTTGCAGCTCGGGTTCCCATCCCCCCTTGGTGATGGCCCGCTCGAACGAGGCGTGCGCGTCATCGAGGAGCCTCTCCGCGTCCTCGTAGGAGCCGTGGCTGACGGCGAGCTTCCCGTCGACGAAGGAGAGATGGCCTTCGACCACGTCGACGAACTTCTCCTGCTCGCGCTTCTCCTGGTGGTCGGCTAGTCCGTCGATGAAGCGCCGATAGCCGTCGCGAGCCAGCTCAAAGGACTCCCGCGCCGCAGCGAGCCGGTCGACGGCGGCGTGGCACACGCCCGTGAACTGGTGCGCCTGGGCCATCTGGCGCAATTGGGCGCTGGTGCGCCCCTCCTGCTCGCCGACCTCGTCGACGAACCGCTGATAGGTCTCGACTGCCCGGTCGTAGAGCTGGCGCAGGCGCTCGTCGTCGTTGAAGGTGCCGTAGGCTGCGGCGGCGAGCCGGAAGCCGTTGGCGGCGTAGTAGTAGTTGCCGTTGGCGAGCTGGCTTTCGGCGTAATGGTTATAGGTCTCCATGGCCTTCCGGTACGTGTTGAAGTCGACCTCGGGGCGAGCGAGAACGCTGACGTAGACCTCGTTTGACGCCTTCACATACTTGTTGCCGTCTGCGTCCTCGTAGAAGACTTCGAGCGGCTTGATGTGGTAGTCGCCCGCCGAGGCGCTGGAGAGCTCCAAGGTCACCTTGCGGGATTCCCCCGCGTCAAGCTGCGGGATGGGCGGCGGCAGGCTCTTCACGGAGAGCTCGTCGGGCAGGTGGGCGAGGAAATTCACCCGGAAGAGGGGGTTTTTGCCGTTGTCGGTGAGGGTGCCGTTGAGGACGAGCTCCGAGTCGACGAAGGTGACGGAGTGCCGGTCGACGACGAGGTCGAGCTCGGGCTTCTCACCGATGTCGGCGATGAGCGCCTCGGCGTCCCGCTTGGCCGTTCGCAGGGCTTCCAGTTCGCCCTCGTCTTCGGTGCTCGCCGCGACCTTGTCGATGAGGGCGAGCCCTTCGGCGAGCATCTCCTGAGCGCCCTCGTAGTCGCCCTTCTTGATGGCGAGCTTGGCCTCCACGGTGAGCTGGAAGGCCTTGGCGTAGTCTCGTTTCTCCCCGAGGGAGAGCCGGTCGTAGTATTCGATGGCTTTCTTGAAGCTCGCCTTCGCGTTGGCGTCGTCGCCGACGAGCCGGTTGCATTCGCCGACGTTGAGGTAGGCGTCGGCGACCTCGCGGACCTCTGCGTCGTTGGTGAGCTCGTATTGCTCCTTGGACTTGGCGTACCTGGTGTACTGCCATATGGCGTTGTTGTAGTATTCCCGCATGGGGCCGAACTTCTTGAGCCTGCCGTAGGCCTCGGCCACGAGCTTGTAGGCGTCGGCGGCGGCGAGGAAATGGTTCTCCTTGAGCTGCTCTTCCGCGTAGCCCGCGTAGGTGTCTGCCGCCTTGAGGTAGTCCTTGGCCTCGAGGTAGCACTTGGCGGCGTTCATGGGGTCGCCCTGCCTGAGATAGAGGTCGGCGGCGCCGCGCAGCTCGGCGATGGCGACGTCGTAGTTGTCGCCCTGCATGCGTAGCGCGGCTCCACGGAAGGCGACGTCGGCGGCGTTCTTGTAGTCTTTGAGGTCGGAAAAGCAGTCGCTGGCTTTGTGATAGAATTCCGCCGCTCTCTCGGCATCCCGCTTTTCGGCGAGCTCCCCGAGCTTGAGGTAGATGTCTGCGGCCCGGCGGTAGTCGCTTGCCGCGCTCGCCTTGTTTTCCGCGGCAAGGAGGGCGCGCGCGGCCTCGAGATAGGATTCGGCCGCCTCTTCGTGGGCGCCGAACCGCTCGTAGGCATTCGCTGCGTTCTCGTAGGCGCGGGCGAGGCCTGCCTGGTCCTTCTTGTCGGCGTTGAGCCTGACGGCCCGCATGTAGTAGTCGATGGCGTTCTTCTGGTCGCCGAGGTGGGCGTAGCAGTGGCCGATGTTGTTGTAGGCTTTGCTGGTGGCCTGGTAGTCTTTTCCGTCCATGAAGGCTTCGGCGGCCTTGAGGTGGTAGTGGAGGGCGGAGTTGAAGTTCTTCAGGTCTTCGTAGCAGAGGGCGATGTGCTCGTAGGTCTCGGCGACATCCGAGTAGTTGCCGAGCTCGAAGTCGAGTTCCGTCGCGACGGCGTAGGCGTCGATGGCGTCCTCGACCTTCCCGGTGTGCCTGAAGGCCTTGGCCGCCTTCTTGTAGGCAGACGACGCCGTGGCGTAGTCCTTGATGAGGACGTTCATCTTGGCGGCTTCGTAGAAGGCCTTGCCGGCATTGTCCCAGTCCTCGAGCTGTTCATAGTATTCGGCGGCGTGGAAGTAGGCGAGCCCCGTGATGAGGTCGTTTTCCGCGCGCGTGTACATCTTGGCCGAGCGGAGCATCGTCTCCGCCGCCTTCTTGATGTCCTTGAGCTCCTCGTAGGTCTTGGCGGCCGTCTCGTAGCTCCCCCCGGCCTCGAACCACTGGCCCTTCTCCCGGTACATCTTGGCGGCCTTGACGAGGTGGTCGGCGGCGTTGAGGAGGTTTTTCGCGCGTTCGTCTTTGAGGTTGAACTCCTTTTGCAGGTAGGACTTGCCGGCGCGCTCATAGAAGGGCGCGAGATCCGCGTAGTCGCCGTGATTGAGGCCGAGCTCGATGACTTTGAGGTATTCCTTGAGGGCCGTGTCGTAGTCTTCGGCCTCGTAGGCCTTGTCGGCGTTGCGCCGGTGGATGCTCTCGCTTGCCTTGCCGATGATGTCCATGCCTCACTTACTACTTGCGGGTTCAGGTTAAAAGAATCGGGTGGAGCCTGTCTCATTTTAAGCCGTGTTCCCATCTGGATTACGCCATGCTTTCTGCTATCGCCGAAAAGCTTTCCCGGTCCGTGGCGGCTGCGGCTGCCGTGTCGCCCGACGAGGCTTCCGTGGAGAGAGGCCCCCATGCCGACTTCGCCTGCACTGTCGCCTTCCAGCTTGCCAAACGGGACAAGAAGCCGCCCGCCACCCTGGCAACAGAGCTCGCAGCGCGCATCACGCTGCCAGACGGGGTGGCCCGCGTCGAGGCCGTTGCCGGCTTTCTCAACTTCACCCTCGACGATGCCGTCCTCCTTTCTGCTTTCCTTACCGAAATTCGCAACCGGGGCGAACGGTTCGGGGCGGGGGACGAAAACAACGAAAAAATCGTCCTCGAGCACACGTCCGTGAATCCCAGCGGTCCCATCCACGTCGGGCGCATCCGAAACACGCTCATCGGCGACAGCCTCAGGCGCATCCTCGCCTTCGCGGGCTTTCCCGTCGAGACCCGCTACTACGTCAACGACGTCGGCAAGCAGGTCGCCATGATCGCGGTGGGGGGGAAACGGGCTTCTCAGTTGTCCTACGATGCCGACCTCCTCCACCAGTACGGCCGCTACCGGGACAAGGAGGACTTCAAGACGTTCTTCACCTACGTCGCCGCCAACCGGGCGTACGAGGAGGATGATTCCTTCAAGCAGGAGGTGCATTCACTTCTCAAAAAGGCAGAATCAGGCGACCGCCACGCCCTGACACTCCTCAAGGACACGGCATCCTTCTGTCTTGATGGGCAGAAAAAAGTATTCGAGAGGCTCGGCGTCTCCTTCGACGCCTTCGACTATGAGAGCGCCTACCTCGAGGACGGCTCCGTCGCCGAAGTCCTTGCCAGGCTCAAGGCATCGCCCCAGGCAACGGAGGTCCAGGGGGGGTTCGGCCTCGACCTTGCCGACTACGGCATCGAAAAGCGCGGGGGCGCCACCATCCTCGCGCGCGGCGACGGGACCAGCGTCTACACGCTGCGCGACCTGTGCTACCACCTCGACAAGGCCCGGGCGGGCGATCGCCTCATCACCGTCCTCGGCGAGGATCACAAGCTCCAGTTCACCGAGCTATCGACCATCCTCGCAGGATTCCTTGATTTCACAAAGCCTCTTGAAGCCGTCCACTTCTCCTTCGTCAGCTTTGCGGGCGAAAAGCTCTCCACAAGGCGCGGCCACACCGCCCCCGTCGACGCGCTCTTGGACGAGGCCGAGGAGAAGGCAAAGGGTGAAATCGAAAAGCGCGGCATCGGATTCGTCGACGATGCCGCTGCCATCGGCCACGCCGCCGTCAGATACCACCTCCTCAAGACGAACCCCAACAAGAACATCACGTTCCGCTGGGCGGACGCCCTCTCCTTCGAGGGCGACGCCGCCCCCTACATCCAGTACATGCACGCCCGGTGCGCGAGCCTCCTCGCCAAGGCGGACGTCGATGTGAACGCTCTTTCCGTCGCTGCCGAAAGCATCCTGCTGGAACCGCCCGAACGAGCGCTCCTCATGCTTCTTGCAGGCTACCCCGACGTCGTGTCCGATGCCGCCGGCGAGCGCCGCCCCGACAGGGTATGCTCGTATCTTGCCGAGCTGGCGGCCGCATACAGCCGCTTCTACAACGAATGCCGGGTCCTTGACGCCGAACCGGGCGCCCGGGAGCGCCGGCTCCTCCTCGTGGACGCGAGCCGCACCATCTTCTCGTCGGGGCTCAGTCTTCTCGGCATCGCCGCCCCCGAGCGGATGTAGGCTGCCTGCGGCGAATTTAATAGCCGTCACGACCATTCTTCAACCATGGCCCGTCCTGACTCCGAGCGCAAGCTCCACGTCCGCGTCGACTGCGCCGTCTGCGGGAACTGGGAGTGCCTGTCGTGCTTCGCCGCCGACCTTCCCAAGCGCCACTTTCTCCAGGCCTTCCTCGAATGCCCGGCGTGCCGCCACATAGCATGCGGCCAGTGCATCGAGGATCAGGACGTCCCCGGCGAGCTCCTGTGCCCCCACTGCGGCACCGCCGGCCTGCGAAAGCTCGCGCCAGAGGAGATCCATCGGTGCAACGAGTGCCTGCGCGTGAAAAAGAACCTGTGCGGCGGACCCTGCCGCTACCCCGAGCACAAGCACGGTCGGCGTGGCTCGCGACGTAGGTGACTATGCTTCCAGTTCCCTGCGAAGATACCTGCAGTAGAGGGCTCCCGCCGGATTGTGTGCGAGGACGCGATCCTTGGCGATGAGTGTCGTGACCGGGGCCGTTGATGCCTGCGAGAAGAGGGCGTCGTGTCCCACACACAGCCCGCAGATGACG
Source organism: uncultured archaeon (assembly GCA_964443985.1). Classification (GTDB taxonomy): domain Archaea; phylum Altiarchaeota; class Altiarchaeia; order IMC4; family JBDREA01; genus JBDREA01. Next base: position 11,738 of record CAYUFO010000024.1, read on the forward strand.
TTGAGGTCGGTGCCGGCTTCATTGAGGATGTATGCCTGTCCGAGGGGGTTGCACATGACTTCGTCGGGGCATTCCTCGCGTATGCGCTCGAGGCCCACGTCCGTTTTCTTGATGCCTCCCACCTTGCAGCAGACCGAGGAGACCTCAACGTGCTGTGAAAGTATTCTCTCAGTGACTGCCGCCTCTTCGGCCAAGCCGATGCAGTAGGCGAGTCCAAGATGGCGATAGCCGAGCTCTTGAGCGAACCGGATGATTTCAGCCAGACGCGGAAGCTGACAGTAGTGTCTGGCCTCGATGGCGGTTGCACCATGATGGGTGGCTTTCACAACGGCGTCCTCGTCGTATCGTTGCCGGTCGGATACGCCGAAGCAGTCCGTTCCCTCATAGCAGGCATGCTGTGTGCAGCGGGCGCAACGGGGGCGTATTGAGCGTGTTTCGGTGGCCATGGCATGCTCCAATTAGACGCCCGGGGTCTCGGCGAGGACGGTGAGCCCGTAAGCGGAGACCTCGTTCTTGTCGGAGAGGATGTTGAGTTGTTTGAGGCGGTAGACGATGTTCTTGAGCTTGCTCGCCGAGATGCCGAGCTCGCCCTCGATGTGGTCATCTCCCGCGTGCTGGCTGAGGAGTGAGAGCACCTTCCGCTCGGTGTAGGTCAATGCCTTGAGCTCGCGGCGCGCGAACGCCACCGCCGTCGAGTAGTGCTGGATGTATTGGCTCGGGCCGAAGAGGACGGCGCATGACGAGTTGCCCATGTCGTCCTTGTAGTCGATGACCCAGGCGTTGCCGTAGAAGCTGCGCTTCTCGTAGCCGATGTAGACTTCGCGTCCGAGGGTGAGCACCTTGTGTAGGGGGATGACGACCTTCTCCCGGACTTTGCCGTCGGACACCGTGGATTCGTCGACCATGAAGATGATGTTTCTCGTCGTAACAAGCGGATAGCCCGTCACCCAGTCCTTTTTCCTGATGGACGAAAGCGAGAAGCCGAAGAGGTTGTGGCTGATGAGGTAGTCGAGGCGGTGTTTGAGCAGCGGGAATTCGAGGTTTGCCTCCTTGATGCTGGCGACGTCGTGTTCGTAGACGGCCTTGAATTTCTCCCAGAGCCGGTTCCAGACGTCGTCGACGCCGACCTTGGCTTCGTAGGCGCCGGCGAGCCCGAAGAGTATGCGGGCGAGGAATCCCCGCGTCGCTGCCGTGGGCGAGGCAAGCGACACGGCGCCGTCTGATGCGACCTCGAAGCCGGTTTGAGGGTGCTCGCGGGAGAACTCGACCTTCGCCTCGCTGAGATACTGCAGGGCGATGCGGGGGTCGAAGTCGTGCGATAGCGTGGAGCTCGCCGTGTTGATGAGCTCCAGGTATACACGGGCTCCCAGGTCGCCTGCCGGTTCTTCAGCCATCGATGATTCTCCCCGAATGCGACTGCTATTCTATTTGGGTGAATAGTCCGGTGGTGGGGCTGACGATGATGCCGTCTGGTG
>CAYUFO010000025.1:0-13160 GCA_964443985.1 uncultured archaeon
CACAAAACAATTAAACATCAACACTTAAAAAAAAAAGAGCTAAACACATACAAAAAAAGATAATACTCCTAACACAATCCATAACATAAAAAACTGAATCTCTTTCCCGGTACCATCAAAAAGAAAATACAGTACCACTACGGACAAAAGGCTGACTATTCCTGCGAGGGCAGCGTCCTTTTTTACGTCCTTTTTCTCCTTCAGATACTTGAATGCCTCTCGGTTAAATTCTGCATCGAAGAACACGATTTTCATGATAAGGATGGTTAAGTCATTATCGTTTTCTGCGTCTCCCACTTAACATAGCTTTTGGTGAGGAGCGTGTACGCTGCAGGTAACAATACTATTGTTGCCAATACAATCAATGCCGCTATCACGGTTCCCGTCGCAATGCCGGTCATCAATGTGACGACGAGGAGGGCGATGGGGGGGAGGAGCACCAAGAGGTATTGGGCGAAGACCTTGGCCGAGTAGAGCATGATGGTGGTCTTGATGCCCGTGTAATACGCGGTGGCGGCGATGGTGTAGGCCGCGATGACGAAGGCGAGATGGAACGCCAGAAGCAGATACATGGGTCCCGGCGCAAGAAGCGCGTAGCAGACGAGCAAGGTCAGCGAGCCGAGCACGGCCGTGAATCCGGCGTAGAGTTTCAGCTTCGCCTTCAAGATGTAGGAAGCCGACAAGGGGAGGAAGTCGTAGATCTCGGGGAAATCGAACTCGGTGAGCCAGTTGTAGAGGCTCACCGACACGACGCCCGTCATGACCGCCATGATAAGGAGCATGTGGTGGGCTTCGATGGGCATGAACCGGGCGAAAAACAAGACCATGATGCCGACGATGGTCAACGGGAATATGTAGCTGACGGCGACCTTCATGAAGCCGCCCTGGCTGCGCTTGAGGTCGAGGAGGTCCTTGGCGACGAAGGGCGCGTGGACGCCCGCGGGGAGCCGGCCGGCCAACGAGCCCAACTGATTGGCGTAGCGCCGCGACACGCCCCGGTACTCGGCCGTGAACGTGGCAAACGAGACCGCGACGAGGACGGCCACGATTCCTATCGAAAGGAAGAGCTCCCCTAAACCCCCGTAGAGGAAGTAGGCGAGCGGTGAAAAATAGGGCGTGAACTCCGCGATGGAAAACCACGTGGGGTCGTAGAGGGTGTAGGCGAACGAGGCCGCCGCCGCCATGACCATGAGCGATTTGCCGATGCGCACGTAGAGCGTGGAGAGGACGAGGCTCACCGACAGACCGACGAGGAAGGCGAGCGTCACCGACGCGGCCAATAGGCCGAGGTTGGCTGTCGAAAGTCCGGCGACGGGCGCGGCGAAGAGGTAGCCCAGCGGAAAGGGCGCGACGAGGAAGACGAGATAGTAGAGCGTGTCCTTGACGACGAAGACGGCAAAGAGCGTCCTCTCCGATATCGGCAGCGTCCGGCTCGCATAGGCAACGAGGCTGACGTCGCCGAGCCGGCGGTTGAGGGCCTCTTGGCCGAGAAGCCCCATGCCGCCCACCGACACGCCGAAGAAGAGGTAGGCGATGTGGACGACGAAGGCCATCTGCTCGCGCGATAGAAACTCTGCGTAGTAGGGCAGGAAGAGCGACGCCATGAAGGCGAAGACGAGCATGACGACAGGGAAGAAGCTGAAGTTCCGATTGCCGAAGACCAGCGAGTGCATCCGCCACTCCTCGCGGAGCATGACGTCAAGGGTGGCCAGCATGGTGCTCCTCCACGAGCGTGAGGAAGGCGTCCGAGAGGTGCGCGCTTTCTTCGAGGATGTCTTTGAGGGTTCCCCTGGCGACGATGTCTCCCCGGTCGATGATGGCGACCTCGTCGCAGAGCTCTTCGGCTATCTCCAGAAGGTGCGTGCACAGGAATATCGTGTTTTCCTTAGCGACGTAGTCACGGAAGAAGTCCTTGACCCGTTTTTGGATGAGGGGGTCGAGGTTGACGAGGGGCTCGTCGATGAAGACCAACGTGGGTTCGTGAAGGAATGCCTGGGCCACCATAAGCTTCTGGCGGTTGCCGCGGCTCAGATCCTTGCAGAGCATGTTGGATTGCCCCGCGAAGTCAAGAAGGTCGAACCAAAAATTTTTTCGTTCGTCGATGTCGCCAAGTCCTCGCACCGACGCGATAAAGCCGAAGTATTCGTCGGCAGTTAGGAAGCTCGGAGGCGCCTCCTGCTCGGGGATGATGCCGAGCCTGGCACGGACGCCGACGGGGTCTGCTACCGGATTGACGCCAAGAACGGACGCCCCTCCCGACGTGGGCTGCAGCTGCCCGGTCAACGTCTTGATGATGGTGGTCTTACCCGCGCCGTTGGGGCCGATGAGACCGAAGATGCGTCCCGCCTCGACGGAAAACGAGATCCCCCGGACGGCCTCGAGCCCGCCGTAGTGCTTGACGAGGTCTTCGACCTCGATGACGGGTGTCATGTGAATCTATATTCCTTGTCGGTTAAGTATCCGTTCGCCACCATTCGTTCTTCATGAACTCCCGCAGGACGACGGTGGCGTAGGAGCCCTTCTCGAGACGAAAGCGGAGCACGACCTTTTTGCGGTCGGCGTGGCGTTCGTCGGCGTCGATGGCGACGACCTCGAAGTCGACCAAGGGGGTGAAGCACTCCCTGACCGTCCCCTTCGAGGAGAGGCGGGGAAGTTCTCTGAGGCGAAAGTCGCGGACCGCCACGCCCTCTTCTTCGAGGATGGCGGCCGACACGTCATCTGGCGCAGTCTTGAAGCCGACGAGGGGGAGCTCCTCGACGGTCCACTCGTTTCTGATGGCCTCGCTTAACGCCCTGTTATATATCCAGGCCTGGTAGGCGTGGACGAACATGATCTGCAGGTTGAAGGGCAACTGTCGGATGGCGCCGGCATGGTCGTCGGGTTTTTTGACGAGGTGGTTGAGGAGCGCCTTCTCATAGCCGAGCCGCTTCGGAAAGGACTGAAGCGCCTTCTTATAGTCCTGCGTGGCGGCGAGCTCCTCGCGGGCCGCGCGCTCCACGTCCTCCTCCCCGCCGAACGTATTCGCGAGATACGTATCGACGGCCCTTTTCGTCTCGCCTTGCACGAGCGCCTTGCCGACGAGGTGGGTGACCGGCCGGGTGACGCCGAAGCGCTGGGGTCCGAAGAAGTTGGGGACGCCGCCAGCGAGCCCCCGACTGATAGCGTCGAGGCGTTCGATGAGGTCGTCTGCCGGTTCGACGTCGCCGACGACGATGGTGAAGCGGTTCCCCCAAAGATTGCCGAGGCTGACGGGATCATCGGCATACGAGAATCCCGAGACGACGACGTCCTTGAGACCGACGCTCGCAAGCTTCTCAGCCGACACCCCCGACGCCGACACCCGTTGGGCGGTGACGGCCCGCTTGTCCTTGGTGCCGGCAAACGAGAACCGCTTCTGGCTGACGCCGCAGCGCCTGGCGAGCTCCTTGACGAGCCGGTGCGTCTCCCAGTTCGTTTTTCGCAGCGTGAAGTGCAAATACTTCCCTGGCGAGGAAAGCGAGTCAAGTTCAAGTGCCGGCGCATCCACGGACACGACCCTGCCGTCCACTCCTACCTCTTCGACGGCGAAATCATCGCAAGATTCCTTGATGCGTCCCCCGATGCCGGCCTCCGGCGTCTTGTAGGCCTCTAAGCCGAGGCGCGCCTCTAATTCGGGTGGAGATATTTTAAGGGCCACGTAATAGATATGTGGACGATGGCTTTAACAGTGCTCCAGCGGGAGGTCGCCGACTTCGACGCCGCCAAGGGATGGGACGCCGACACGCCCGCCGAAATCGTCATCCACCTAGCCGAAGAGCTCGGCGAGCTCGCCCGGGAAGTCAACAAGGCCACGGGCTACAAGCCGGGAGCCGTCGACAAGAAGGCCATAGAAGACGAGCTCGTCGACCTCCAGTACCTCATACTCAAGCTCGCCAACGCCTATGCCATCGACCTCGATGACGCCTGGACGTCGATGCCCCGCCGCTACGAGCAAAAAGAGAACCGAACATCGTGACCGCCATGCCAGAAGACGACCACCACCACCTCATCACCCGGCTGCAGGAATGCCTCAAGGATCATGAAGGCCTCATTGTCCGGGAATACATGTCCACGGACGTCGCCGTCATCGGGGCCGACAAGACGGTCGCCGACGCCGCCAACGAGATGATCAACCGGCGCGTCCACGGCCTGCCCGTCGTCGAGGACGAACGGCTCGTGGGCATCATATCGACCTTCGACCTGCTGCTCGTCATCGTCCTCAAGGACTTTCGCGGCTACACGCCCGTCAAAAACATCATGGCAAAGGACCCCATCACCATCTACCCCGACGCCCCCATCGCCGAAGCCCTCCACCTCATGGTGGAAAAGAACATCCGGCGGCTCCCCGTCGTCGAAAAGGGCGTCCTCGTCGGCATGCTCAGCCTCTACGACCTCGCCCGCATCCTCTAAACCATGGCCCTCAAAAAAATCCTCGGATACCTCGAAAAAAAACTCCCAAGCGATGAAACCGTCGAAAACTACATGCGCAAGACCGTCGCCACCGTCACGCCCGACCAATCGGTCGGCGAAGCCATCGACGTCATCTTCCAATACAACGTCCACGGCGTCATCGTCTGCGATGCGGAGGGCGCACCCCTCGGCGTATTCTCGGGTTTCGACGCCCTCACCCTCCTGGCCAAACGCGCATTCGACTACGAGCAACCGGTCAAGGACGTCATGACCGCCCCCGCCGTCACCGTCGAAGCGGCCGCCGACATCAGGAAGGCCATGAAGGTCATGCTCGCCAACGGCTTCAAGCGCCTGCCCGTCGTCGAGAACGGAAAGCTCGTGGGGCTCCTCGCCATCGCCGACGTCGCCGCCGCCATGATAGCCGAGCAAGACGAGTGATTGCCGTGGCAGCCGACATCGACCCGTGGGGAGCCGCATCCATCGACGACTACGAGCACCTGTTTTCGGCATTCGGCATAAAGCCCTTCACGCCGTTTCGAGACCGCTTCGCCGGCAACCGCTACGTCCGCCGCGGCCTCATCTTCGGCCACCGCGACTTCGACAAGATAGTCGACGCCATCGACGAAAACACGCCGTGGGCGATGATGACCGGCCTCATGCCCTCGGGCCGCTTCCACTTCGGCCACAAGATGGTCGCCGACGAAATCATCTGGTTTCAGCGGCTTGGCGGCGAGATCTTCGTGTGCGCTGCCGACATGGAGTCTTGGCTGATGCGCGACATCTCATTTGCGGAAGGCAGACGGATTGCCGTGGAAGAATACCTCACCAACTACATCGCACTCGGATTGGAGCCCGATAAAAAATTCCATTTCTGGTTTCAAAGCGACTACATGACGCCCTACTACCGGCTCAGAGACATGGCGAGCAAGCGCGTCACCTTCAACGAGATGCAGGCCATCTACGGGGAACTCTCCCCCGGCAAGATCACATCGGTCCTCACCCAGGTCGCCGACATCCTCCACCCCCAGCTTCCCGAGAAAGGCGGGCCAAAGCCCGTCGTCGTCCCCGTCGGCGCCGACCAGGACCCCCACATCAGGCTCACCCGCGACATCGCCTCCCGCCTTGCCGCCACCCGCGAAGACGGTAACCAAGACTTCCCCTGTCTGCCGCCCGCCGGCACCTACCACAAGTTCATGCGGGGCTTGACGGGCGACAAGATGAGCTCAAGCGACCCCGCCACCCACATCGCGCTCCTCGAGGACCCCGACGAGGCGGCGAAAAAGGTCATGCGCGCCAAGACCGGCGGCCGCGACACCGTCGAAGAGCAGCGGGAGAAGGGCGGCACGCCCGAAGACTGCGTCGTCTACGACCTCTACGTCTACCACCTCATCGACGACGACAAGGAGCTCACCGGCGTCTACCGCGAATGCACGGGAGGCGAACGCGTGTGCGGCGACTGCAAACGCCAGTGCGCCGACCTCGTGAAGGCATTCCTCGCCGACCACCAGAAGAATATCCCCGCTGCCCGAAAAAAAGCCGAAAAAATCCTCAAGGACGCACTATGAATCTCGAAGTATCACCCACCGAAACGCTTTCCGGCACAGTCGACGCCCCGGCGAGCAAGAGCTACACCATCCGTGCCTACGTGGCGGGGCTCCTCGCCGACGGCGAGGTCCCCATCGAAAAGCCGCTTCGCTCGCTTGACGCCGACGCCTGCCTGCATGCCATCACGGAGCTCGGCGCCGATGTCACCGACGAAGGCGACACGGTCGTCGTCGCGGGCACCGCCGGCGATCTCACCGCGCCGAAGAAGCCCATCGACGTTGCGAACTCGGGCACCACCATCCGTTTGCTCACCGCCGCGGCATCAATCATCGACAAAAAGATCACCCTCACCGGCGACGAAAGCATCCGCCACCGGCCCATGGCGCCGCTGCTTTCCGCGCTCGGAGAGCTCGGCGTCACGACGGCATCAGACGACGGTCACGCACCCGTCACGGTCACCGGGCCCCTTGAAGGCGGCTCGACGAGCATTCCCGGCGACATATCAAGTCAGTACCTCTCAGCGCTGCTCATGGCATGCCCCTACGCCAAGAACACCACCACCATCACAGTCGAGGGCGAGCTCAAGTCCAAGCCCTACGTCGAGATGACCCTCGACCTCATGCGCAGCTTCCGCATCGACTGCGACAGCTTCGACGACCGGGAATTCCGCGTCCCCACCCGAAGCTACCACGCCAAGCCCTCCACGGTCGAGGGCGACTACAGCTCGGCGGCATTCCTTCTGGCCGCCACGGCTATGTGCGACGGCGAGGTCACCGTCACCAATCTGCGCGCCGATTCCAAGCAGGCCGACACCCGCATCCTCCAGGTCCTGCAGGCGATGGGCGCCCTCATAGATGTCGGCTCCGATTCCGTCACCATCAAGGGGGAACACGACCTGCACGGGGCCGTCTTCGACCTCGGCCACGCCCCCGACCTCGTCCCCGTCACCGCCGTCCTCGGCGCCGTCGCAGAAGGCACCACCATCATCGAGAACGTCGAGCACGCCCGCTATAAGGAATGCGACCGCATCGCAGCCATGGCCACTGAGCTCGCCAAGATGGAGGTCTACGTCGAGCAGCACCAGGACGGCCTCGTCATCGAGGGCACCAAAAAACTCAAGGGTACGGCTGTCTCGGGCTGGCGTGACCACCGCATCGTCATGGCGCTCGCCTGCGTGGGCCTACGGGCGGAGGGTGCGACGACCATCTCTGACGGAGAATACGCCGCCGTCACCTACCCTGATTTCGCCGCCGACATGAGAAAGCTCGGCGCCGCCATCGCCGGGAATAAATAGCCGCTCCGTCGCACTCCTCGGTAAACCCTGCCTTTTATATAGTCCCCCACTCCTAGGATTTCGGTCATGACAAAAATCCGTGACATCATGAGCACGCCCGCGGCCTCGGTTGCCCGCGACGCCAGCGTCCAGGACGCCGCCAAAAAGATGACGGACCTCGGCATCGGGAGCCTCATCGTCGAAGGAGATGACCGATCGCTTGCCATCGACGACGTCGGCTTCTTCACGGAACGCGACATCGTTCGCCGCGTGGCGGCACTCGGCCTAGACCCCGCCGACACGAAGGTCGAAGCCGTCATGTCGGCGCCCACCATCGCCTGCGACGTCGCCGAGCCTGTTGAGCGGGCAAGCGACCTCATGATCGCCCACGACATCCGGCGGGTCGCCGCCATCGAAGGCGGCCTCGTCGTTGGTGTCGTCACCATGCAGGAAGTCCACAAGTGGCTTTCGACCGGCGGCCTGAGACGTGTATTGGCGGGCAACGGCGACTACCACCGCAGCGACTAGCCTGCCTGGGCCGCCTCTTCTGCCGCATCCATCTGGTCTTTTAAGAGCTTGAGGGTGAAAAAGCTCTCGCGCTCCATCTCGTCGAGCCGGAAGGTGATGTCTCGGGCCTGGCGGCCGAGTCCCGGCAGTATGACCTCTTCGAGGGCGTTGACGCGCCGCTTGATTTTTTCGATTTCGCGGATGAGCTTTTTGAGGGCGTCCTCTGATTCGGCGAGCTCCACGATGATGGCGAGGGCCTGCTCGAAGTTTTCGGCGGCTTCGTCGATTTTCGCGCTGGTGCCGATGATGGAGTAGCCCCTCGCTGCGAGCGGCTTTTTGACGGTCGTCTTCTTGAGCACCGGGATCCTGACGCCCATGGTGTTTTTCACGGTCACGGAGATGCCTGCGACTTTGCGGACGGCGAGGATGGCGTTCTCCATCTCGAAGACGTTGTGGTGGACGCTAGCGACGGCAAGCGACTGGTAGGCGTTGCGCATCTTTTCCTCGAGGCGCTCGCGTATGAACGTCGAGCGCCCGAGGATGTCCATGAACTCGAGGACGAGGACGTCGCGCTTCTTTTTGAGGAGCTGGTGGCCCTTCTTTGCGAGCTTGATCCTGTTTTTTATCTTGAGGAGCTCCATCCGGGTGGGGTTGACGTGCTCTTTCATGCCGTGGTTTTTGTCGATTCGCCCGATGCTTTTCCGCCCTTTTTCCCGTATTTTTCGATATAGCTTTGCTTGACGCGCTTGAGCTCGCCTTCGGGGATGGGGGCGAGGAGCTCCCAGCCGAGCTCGAGCGTGTCGGTGATGGAGCGGTCGTCGCCCTTGTCTTGGGTGATGAACCGTTGCTCGAAGTCAGAGGCGAACTTGAGGAAGAGCTGGTCGGTGTCGGAAAGCGCCTCTTCGCCGACGATTGCCGAAAGGTTTCTGAGGTCGCGGCCTTCGGCGTAGATGGCGTAAAGCTGGTCGGAGAGTTGCTTGTGGTCTTCGCGCGTCGAGCCCTCGCCGATGCCTGCGTTCATGAGCCGCGACAGGCAGGGGAGCGGGTCGATGGGGGGGTAGAGGCCTTGGCGGTGCAGGTCGCGGGAGAGGACTATTTGCCCCTCCGTGATGTAGCCGGTCAGGTCGGGGATGGGGTGGGTGATGTCGTCGCCGGGCATGGTGAGGATGGAAAGCTGGGTGACGGTGCCGGTCTTGCCCTTGACGCGGCCTGCGCGCTCGAAGATGGCGGCGAGGTCGGTGTACATGTAGCCCGGGTAGCCGCGGCGTCCGGGGACCTCGGTTCTTGCGGCGGCGATTTCGCGCAATGCCTCGGCGTAGTTGGTCATGTCGGTGAGGATGACGAGGACCTGCATGTCTTTTTCGAAGGCGAGGTATTCGGCGGTGGTGAGGGCGAGCCGGGGGGTGATGAGCCGCTCGATTGAGGGATCGTCGGCGAGGTTCAAAAAGAAGACGACGCGTTCAAGGGCGCCTGTCGCTTCGAAGTCGCGGATGAAGAAGTTGGCCTCCTCGTGGGTGATGCCCATGGCGGCGAAGACGACGGAGAAGTCTTCCTGTTCGCCGAGGACCTTGGCCTGGCGAGCTATCTGGACGGCGAGGTCGTTGTGGGGTAATCCCGACACCGAGAAGATGGGGAGTTTCTGGCCGCGCACGAGGGTGTTGAGGCCGTCGATGGTGGAGATGCCCGTTTGGATGAAGGCCTTGGGCTGCTCGCGGCTGTAGGGATTGATGGCCGCGCCCTGGATGTCGACGCGGGTGTCGCTTATGATGGCAGGGCCGTCGTCGATTGGTTTGCCGAGCCCGGAGAAGACGCGGCCGAGCATGTCGCCTGAGACGGCGAGTTTCATGGTCTCGCCCAAAAAGACGACCGAGGCGTCCTTGACGTCGAGCTTGGCCGTCGAGCCGAAGACCTGGACGACGGCGAGTCCTTTGCGGGTGTCGAGGACTTGGCCCATCTGGATGCTGCCGTCGCCGAGGCGGACCTCGACGAGTTCGTTGTAGCCGACGTCTGTCACGTCCTCGACGAAGACGAGGGGGCCGGCGATTTCCGTGATGGTCTGGTATTCCTTGAGCATCTTAGTCCACCTCCCGGGCGAGGTCGTCGAATTCTGCTTCCATGTCTGCGTAGACTTTTTCGATGTCTGCGATTTGTTCCTCGGGCATCTCTTTCATGCGGGCGATGCGTTCCTTGATGGTCATGGCGGCGACGTCCTTGAAGCGGACGCCGGCGTCGATGGCGGCGCGCGACCGGTCGTGGTAGCGCAGGAGGACGCGAAGCATCTGGTATTGCTTTTTGAGGCTGGCAAACGCGTCGACATCGTGGAAGGCGCTCTGCTGCAGGTAGTCTTCGCGTATCATCCTCGCGGCGGCGAGGACGGCCTGCTCCTTTTCGGGGAGGGCGTCGGGGCCGACGAGCTGGACGATCTCTTGGAGCTCGGATTCTTTTTGGAGGAGGCTCATGGCCTTTTTTCGCATGGTGGGCCATTCGGGGCTGATGTTGGCGAGGTACCAGTCCTCGAGGTTGGATAGGTAGAGGCTGTAGCTGGTGAGCCAGTGGATGGCTGGGAAGTGGCGCCGGTAGGCGAGGCTCGCGTCGAGGGCCAAAAACACCTTGGTGACGCGCAGGGTGTTCTGGCTGACGGGCTCGCTGATGTCGCCGCCGGGTGGCGATACGGCGCCGATCATGGTGATGGAGCCGGTCCGCTGGTCGTTGCTGCGGCACACGACGCGGCCGGCGCGCTCGTAGAATTCGGCGAGGCGTCGGCCGAGGTAGGCGGGGTAGCCCTCCTCGCCGGGCATCTCCTCAAGCCTGCTGCCGATCTCGCGCATGGCTTCCGCCCACCGGCTCGTCGAGTCGGCCATGAGGGCGACGTCGTAGCCCATGTCGCGGTAGTATTCTGCGAGGGTGACGCCCGTGTAGATGCTGGCTTCGCGGGCGGCGACGGGCATGTTGCTGGTGTTGGCGATGAGGATGGTGCGGTCGATGAGGGGCTTGCCGGTGTGGGGGTCTTCGAGTTCGGGGAATTCCTTGAGGACGTCGGTCATCTCGTTGCCGCGCTCGCCGCAGCCGACGTAGACGACGATTTGGGTGTCGCTCCACTTGGCGAGGCTGTGCTGGGTGACGGTTTTTCCGCTGCCGAAGGGTCCTGGGATGGCGGCGGTGCCGCCCTTGGAGATGGGGAAGAAGGTGTCGATGACGCGCTGGCCGGTGATGAGGGGGGTGTCGGGGTCGAGTTTCTTGGCGTAGGGCCGCTGTTCGCGGACGCCCCAGTAGCTCGCCATGACGCCGTCGGTCTTCTTTCCCGCGACGTCGAGGTGGTAGAATGGCTCGTCGATGGTGAACTTTCCCGCCGACATGTCGGTGACGGTTCCCGTGTGCTGGGCCATGACTTTGTGGGTGACGACCGCTGTCTCGGGGACCTCGGCGACTATCTGGCCCGCCACGACCTTTACGCCTTTCTTGACGACGGGCTGTACCTCCCACTTCTTCTTGTGGTCGAGGGCGGTGGTGTGGATGCCGCGGGCGATGAAGGTGCCCGACTCCTCTTCGAGGGCGGCGAGCGGCCGCTGGATGCCGTCGTAGATGCCGGTGAGGAGACCGGGGCCGAGCTCCACGGAAAGCGGCCGTCCCGTCGACTCGACGGGCTCGCCGGGCTTGACGCCGCCGGTGTCCTCGTAGACCTGGATGGTGGCTTTGTCGCCCTTGAGGCGGATGATCTCGCCGATGAGTTGCTCGTCGCCCACGCGGACGACGTCGTACATTCTTGTCCCCCGCATGCCGTCGGCGACGACGACGGGGCCCACTATCTTTTCCAATACACCCATGATTTATACCTCGACGTTGAGGAGGTCCAGTCCCATGGCCCGCTTGACGAGCTCGCGCAGGGATTCCTCCTGCCGGACGGCCCCGTGCCGGTCGGGGACGGGGACTACCACCGGCTTGGCGGTGGCTTCGATGCGTTTCTTCAGCTTCCAGGACAGTGCTTCATAGCTGCGGTCGCTTATGATGATGAGGCCTGCGTCTTCGCGGTTCATCTGGCCTTGGAGGGTCTTTTCGACGTCGGCATCCTCGACGGTGTGGGTGTCGATGACGCCGGCGAGGCGGAATCCCGTCGTCATGACGGCATCGCCGATGACCACGATGGCGTCGCTTGCCGGTGGGGGGGTGTCTGTCTGGGAGGTCATTTTTTGCCTTTACATGGCGATGAGCATGTCGCGGGTCCGTTCGGCGTCGATGCCGTGCTCCTTGGCCCGCACGATCTTTCTGATATTGTTCATCTCCTCTTCCTTGAGGTAGAGGAAGCCCGCGAGCGTTCCCAGCGACAGCGTCGAGTGGGCGAAGGTATGCAGGCTCTGGAGGGCGATCTCGCGCTCGAGGGCCACCTCGAAGTGGGTGAGCGAGCCGTCTCGCTCATGGCGGGCGAGGGCGTCGCGCAGGTCGATGCGGCGAAGCAGCCCGACGACGTCCTTGACATCTTCGGCCTCCATGAAGCCCCGCATCCGGGAGGCCGAAATCCGGCCGCCGGGGATGATGAGGTCCTCGATGTCCTTGGCGGGCATGCCCTCTTTTTTCGCCCGCAGGATGGTCATGAGGTTTTTGGCGGTGATATCGGTCTGGATGAGGTAGCGGATGCTTTTTCGCGCTGCGCTGGTCGGCTGGATGAAGGCCAGAAGCTGGTGGTAGTAGTGGAAGTCGAGGGCTTCGAGCAGCCGGTTGACGTTGAAGGTGCCGTCCTCTTCGTAGGTGAGGTTTTCCCGAAGCAGCGGTGTATACAGTGGGTGGCGGACCCTCGCGACGAGGTCGTCGAGGGTGGGGGCGTCGATGAGCGGTTCCAGTCGTTTGGCGGTGAAGCTGCCCGCGGGGACGAGGAGCATCTGGGTCTTCTCCCGGCTGTGGTGGAATCGCTTGCCGAGGACGAGTATCTTTAGGTTGTGGACGTTCCACTTGCCAAGGAGGGCGTTAAGGACGTCTGCTGCTCCCCGGGGGACGATGCGCCGAAGCTTCTGGCAGGTGTCGGCGAAGTGGAGTCCGAGGGCGTATTCGACGAGCTCGGCGCCGCTTCGGCCGACGGTGCTCTCGACGAGGCTCTGTTTGTAGGCGGTCTTTTGGAGGATGGCTGCGGCCTCTGCGATGGTGGGCACGTCGATCATCTCCTCGTAGACGGCCGCCCCCAGTAGGTCGGCGCGCATGGCGTGGACGCGGGCGTTCGCGTAGCCGTATTCCTGGGGCCTTCTGAGGGGGTCGGGCACCCGCACCTTCGACCTGAGGTCTGTCATCATCTTGTCTGTTTGGTTTTTCCGAAGAGGTGGTGGTGGATGTCGCGTCTGAGCCGCTCGCGCTCATGGTCGAAGAGCCGCTCGAGCGTGGCGTCGATGCGGATGCGCCCGTCGCGGCTGGTCATGAGGAC
>CAYUFO010000026.1:0-13014 GCA_964443985.1 uncultured archaeon
CTAGTCATGACCCTTGTGCTCTTCATGACACTTGTACTCTTCCTCGCTTCCACCACCCAGGCATCGCCCGACGGAACAGGGATCGTCGTCAGCGAAGCCCTCTACGACGTGGACGGGCCGGAGGACGGCGAATGGATCGAACTGTACAACCCGACAGACACGACACACGACATGAGCAACTGGACGCTCACCGACCTCGAGGGAACAGTCGCCTTTCCCCCAGAAACGGCGATCGCACCCCATACCCACCTCCTCGTCGCCCGAAACGGCGACGCCTTTATGGGCCTCACCCCCGACGTCGCTCCGGATTTCGAGATGGCCCCGACAACCCCCCTCGTCGCCGACCTGCAGGCAGTCTCGGGAGGGATCCTCCGGTTGAGCAACACCGGTGATGAAGTGGTCCTGCGAGACGCGCTAGGACAGGACGTCGACGTCCTCGTCTACGCGAACGGCGACTACGACGGGCCCGGATGGACGGCGGCCGCAGGTGACGTCCCCCCGGGAACGAGCCTCGCGCGGATGCCTGAGGGAGAGGACACCGACGACTGCTCGGCGGACTTCGTTCCCGCCAACCCCCCGACACCGCGATCCTTTCCACCCCGGCAGACAACCACGAGCTCCCTTCCTGCCTCGACGACAACGACCACGAGTATCCCTCCCTCCACGTCAACACTGCCTGCGACAACGACGTCCATCGAAGAGGACCCCGAAATTCCCGTGGCAGAGTTCCCCTCACCCGCCATCGCACTGGCATCAGCGCTCCTCCTCCCCCTCGCAGCCTACCTGCACTCAAACAGGCATTGACGAGGAAAGGGTCGGCAGCAACGATAAAACGGGAGGGATGAGGAGATTGTCGTTGACCGGCGAAACAAGCTCCAAGAGCGTGCCGGCAACGGCGAAGACACCCGCGAGTCCCAGTGGTACGAAGACGAACGCGCCAGCCGCCCCGAATACGAGATAGGCAAGAGCCCCCTCCAAGGTCTTGTGCACCCCTATCCGGTGACGGCCGACGTACTTCCCGACGAGCGTTGCCGCCGCATCACCGAGCCCGTGGGTCAGGACGGCGGCCGCAGCGATGACGGGGGGAGCCACGAGGGCGGCGACAAGGATGCCCGCTGAGAACGTGATGGCGCCCCGAAAGGGGAATTCCTCGACGTCGCGCTTGCGTTCAAAGAGCGTGATGAGCAGCCGGGAGAGAGGGTTGTGGGGAAAACGCCTGGGAACGAGGTAGAGGAGAAGGACGCCGACCACGATAAACGACACCGTAGCTTGCCGGCCGACGACGAGGCCTGCAGCGAGGGCGGCCGCGCTGAAGGCGTGGGCGAGCTGGCGCTTGGCTTCGAGCTGGAAGTCACTGGCCATCGCCGGGGGCTCCAGGGCATCCTTCGGGGGCAGCCTCGTAGTACGAGCAAATCGTTTCGAGCAGTGTTTCCTTCGAGGCGAAACCGGCGAACCGCTCGTCCTCGACGACGACGAAGGGAGCGTCCTCGATACCGTACGTCTTTCGGAGGATGGCTATCATGGGCTCCTCGTCGAATTCCTCGTCGAAGGCGAAGACGAGCAACCGGTCGCCGAATAGTTTTTTCAAGTAGTCGAGGACGAACCCCTGGTCCTCGCAGTAGGGACAGTCGCGCTTGTGGAAGAAGAGGACGACGACGTAGTCGGTGTCGCAGAACTGCCGGGTCTGGCGTGCGAGGATGAAGTAGTTGAGCTGGCTGATGACGTATTCGCGCTTGAGGAGGTTGAAGTCCTCCGAGTGGGACAGACCGCGGTTGATGTAATCCTCGAGGCGGACGCGTATCCTATCGTTGCTCTTGATGTAGTCGTTCAGGGTGGCGGTGAAGGCGGGACACCGTTCCGTCTCGCCGAGGCTGTTGAGGTAGAGGTACTGCAATTGGAGGCTTGCGAAGTTGACGCGCTGTTCGCGTTCGTTTTCCTCGATGTAGCTGATGCGGTATCCCTCGATGACCATGCCCAAAAGCAGGCCGAGGACGAACACGGTCGCGGTGATGAGGAACGCCGACAGGTAGAGCTTGCTGGTGACCTTGCGCGCCATTGTCTGGGATAGGTATGGTGTGGAGCCGTTTATATATTTCTGCCGGCCATGTATCTTTCGCCATGGACGAACAGACCGCGGCAAAGGTCGCAGGCATCGCGAAAAAACTCCTCGTCGATTCCGCGCGCGAAGACGAGCTCGTCGCCGAGCTCGCGGGGATAAATCGCGCCAAGCGACGGATGCTCGCCGACCTCGAACTGATTCTCAGAGACAAGAGCCTCGACCGGTTCTCGGGCATCGAGGACGTCAGAGCCAGCCGCGCCGGATACAAGAATCAATAGGCCTTCTCCCATTTGTTGACAAAGGACCGCGCCACCGCCGACGGCGCACGCATCTCAGAAAAGAGGGGGAGGATGTACTGCACGAGACAGTAGATGCTGTAGGGGAAAAAGAAGAACATGACGGCAAGGTGGCGAAGCCGTATGCGGTCGAAGGTGACGAGGGCAAAGAGGTTGTAGAGCGTGCCGAAAATGAACACGGCCATGACCAACAGGAAAAACCAGCTAAAGGGCCAGGCGCCCACAACGACGTGGTAGGCATAGTTGAGGACGCCGAAGGCGGAAAACCAGCCGACGATGTAGCCGACAACTGAGAAGTTGAAGAGCGTGTCATTGGCGACGAAGTAGCGAAAATAGCCGTCGACGACCTGGAAGGCGGTGAGGGGAATGACGACGAGGCCGTGGACGAACCAGTAGAGCTGGGTGGGGATGCCGTAGACGCCCACGGCGCCAAACCGAGGATTCAGGGGGACGTCGGGGTGCTTGCGGATGACCTGGAGGATGCCCCGCCCCCATCGTTTGCGTTGCTTGCCGAGCGAGGAAAGCGTCTGGGGGACGCGGGTGTAAATCTCGGCCTTCGTCATCGTCATCCGCCAGCCCCGCTTGTGGAGGGCGAGCCCGAGGTCGACGTCCTCGGAGAGGGTTTCGTGGCCGAAGCCGCCGACGTCGAGGAGGGCTTTCTTCCGCAGGGCGACAAAGCACGGCAGGACGTAGGTGGAGCCGATGTTGTTGTAGACGTGGCGCCAGCCTGCGCCGATGAGGTATTCGAAGTCCTGAAACCAGGTGAGGGGGTTGCGGTTGATGATGGAGCGGATGACGCCGCTGGCTGCGGCGATGGATTCGTCGGCGAGTGGGGAGACGATGGAGGTGAGGGCGTTGCATCCCACGCGGGTGTCGGCGTCGAGGACGACGACGACGTCGTGGGCCGTGTGGTCGACGGCGTGGTTTATGGCGTTGCTCTTGCCGACGTGGCCCGTGGAAAGGGGCGTGACGCGGGCGTCGCGTGCGGCAAGGCGGGCGATGATGTCGGGGGTGTCGTCGGCCGAGCCGTCGTCGATGACAAGGACCTCCCGGTCGGCGGGATAGTCGGCGGCAAGCACGGATGCCACCGTCTCCTCGATGTATTTTTCCTCGTCGTGGGCGGGGATGACGATGGAGATGGCAGGATAGGCGTCAAACGTTTTTTTGGCCTTCCAGGGGAACAAGAACAGGATGAGCCAGCCGGCGTAGATGCACGTCAACGCGACGAATAGGGGGGTGAGAATCGCTTGAATCATGGTGGGGTCGCGGCGGCCGCGGGGCGCGGGCAGATGCTCAGTTGCGGGGCCTGGTCGCAGAGGATGGCCTCAAGGGACGCCTTGTCCTGGAAGCCGCAGAAGGCCTCGCCCTCGACGACGACGCAGGGGGTGGCGTTGACGCCGTAGTGATTGAGAAGCGTCGTAACGCCCGAGACGTTTCGGGCGGTGTCGAAGCTGAAGATGCTGATCTCCGGGTCGATGCGCTGGTTGAGGTGGGTAAGGACGAAGCCCTGTTCGTCGTCTTTGACGCTCTTGTTGTAGAAAAAGAGGATGACGGCCTGGTCGTAGTCGCAGCGGCGCCGCACCTTTTCAAGGAGGGCGAGGTGGATGATTTCGCGGCGGTTGAGGCGCCGTTTCTCGCGGATGTAGAATTCGTCGCTGGCAAAATCCTCGGTGATGGCGCGGTAATGCTTGATGCGATTGTCGAGTTCCCAGAGCCGCTGTTCGAGGCGGTTGAGTTCGGCGATGAGGACGGGGCAGGTGCCATTTGACTCGGCAAGGTAGTCGATGAGGTAGCCGGACGCCTCGACGTCCTCGAAGTCCTCGACAATAGCGGCCATGCGGGCAGAAACGGCATCCTCCCGCTGGCCGCCGAGGTAGGCGTTGACACTGTATATGGCGGCGAAGATGAGGGTGGTGAGGACCGCCGCCGTCACCAGGAGCCCTACATCGACTCTCTCCATTTTACCTCGGCTTTGGCCGCAGCAAAGTAGAAGCTCATAAGCCAGAAGACGTTGTAGGGGATAAAGAAGAATAGGAAGGCAGCGTAGCCCCAGGGATTGTCGCGGATGCGGGCTCCCATGGCGTGCAGGCCGACGAAGCAGCCGGCCATGTTCATGAGGAAGGGCGTAGAGGCGAGGATGACGAACATGGAGAGCGCAAGCGGGTCGAAGGCGGCGTGCTCAATCGTAGAGGAGACGAGGGGCACGACATCGAAGTCGACGACCCAGAGCTTTTCGGCGCCGAGATAGAGGTATTTGCCGATGAGGTAGACCGTTGATGAAAAGAGGGTGGCGGCAAGGATGATGCCGGCGACGTTGGCGGGCATGAAGTAGAGGCCCCAGTTGCCGAGCTGCCGGTTGAAGAAAATGTCGGGGTGCTTGGCCCACGTCTGCACGGTGCCCGTGTACCAGCGCTTGCGCTGGTAGTAGAGCGTGCGGATGGTGTTGGGGACGGTGGTGGAGGCGGTCGCTGAAAGGCAGCAGGCGATGCGGTAGCCCGCCTTTTGGAGGCGGTAGGCGATTTCTGTGTCCTCGACGATGTTTTCGGGGTCGAAGCCGCCGATGCCGAGCACGATGTCGCGGCGGTAGATGCTGAACTGCCCCGGCGTCAGGTAGAGGCTGTCGAGAAACGAGAAGAGCTTCAGGTAGAAGCCGAGGCCGAGATGGTATTCGACGGCGATGATCTTTTCAAGCCAGTTTCGGGGATTGCGCACCTGGACGTGGACGACGACTGCCGCCGTCTTCTCGTCTTCGAAGAAGTAGGGGAGCGTCTTCTGGATTATACGTGGTTCGACGACGGTGTCGGCGTCGATGGTGACGACGAAGTCGCTTGAGGCGGTCTCAAAGCCGATGTTGAGGGCTGTGGACTTGCCCTGGTTCAGCTGGTTGTTGACGAAGACGACGTCGCCTGCATCGGCGTACGGCTGCACGATGGCCGCGGTGCGGTCCCGGCTGCCGTCGTTGACGATGATGAGTTCCAGCTTGTCGCGGGGATAGTCGATGGCCAGAAGCGAGGCGACGGTGTCGGCGATACCTGCCTCCTCGTTGAAGGCGGGCACGACAACGGAAACGGGGGGAAGGTCGGCGAGCTCCCTGGGGCGTTCGTGCAGGCGTGTCCGATGCCGTAAGAAGAGCAGCAGGTTCACCATGAAAAAGTAGGTGACCAGCCACCAGACCGCAAAGACCAGCAGGATGTGGAATTCCATGACGCACTATTTATTGGACGGCTGTAAAAATAAAGAGGGTTGGCGGGGAAACGGCCGCTGGTATGGCTCTTTGGGGCAGGCTGGGGGGTGGAGCACGGTGAAAGGGGGCGCTTAGGAAGGCGGTCAGGGTGTTTGTAATCGATGATTATCGCGGGGGGTAGGTTTTTAGCCCTTGAGCCCCATTTTTGTTCTCAATGGCCCTAGAAAAGCTCAGGGACGGTCTCACCGGCGCCGTAAACACGCTGAAGAAGGCGGTCGTCGTCGACAAGAAGTCCATCAAGGAATACGTCAAGGAGCTCCAAAAAGCGCTCCTTGCCGCCGACGTCAACGTCCAGCTCGTCTTCCGGTTGTCAAAGAACATCGAGGAGCGAAGCCTCCTCGAAAAGCCGCCGGGCTCGCTTTCGAGAAAGGAGAACGTCATCCGCATCACCTACGACGAGCTCGTCAAGCTCCTTGGCGCAGGCGGCTCGCTTGACGCGTCAGACAAGCAGCGCCTGCTCCTCGTCGGCGTGCAGGGCTCGGGCAAGACCACGACGTCGGCCAAGCTCGGCCGCCTCTACCAAAAGCAGGGCCTGCACCCCCGCCTCATCTGCGCCGACACCTTCCGGCCTGCCGCCTACGACCAGCTCAAGCAGCTCGCCGAGGGCATCAACACCCCCTTCTACGGCGACAACAAGCAGAAGGACACCTTGAAGATAATCCAGGACGGCTTGGCACAGTTCAAGGGCGACGGCCTTGTCATCATCGACAGCGAAGGCCGCCACAAGCTCAACGACGAACTCATGACCGACATCCGCCGCATAAAAGACGCCGTCAAGCCCGACCACGTCCTTTTGGTCCTCGACGGCACCATCGGCCAGCAGGCCGAAGAGCAGGCCCGCGCCTTCCGCCAGTCCGCCGACGTTTCGGGCGTCATCGTCACCAAGCTCGACGGCACCGCCAAGGGCGGCGGCGCCCTTTCCGCCTGCGCGGCCACAGAGAGCCCCGTCTACTACATCGGCACCGGCGAGCGCGTCGACGACCTCGAATCCTTCGACCCCAAGCGCTTCGTGGGACGGTTGCTCGGCCTCGGCGACCTCGAAGGCCTCCTCGAAAAAGCCAAAGAAGTCGACTTCGACGAAGACGCCGCCAAACGCATGATGAAGGGCGCCTTCACCCTCGATGACGTCTACCAGCAAATCGAACAGATGAACCAGATGGGGCCCCTCGGCCAGGTCATGGACATGCTGCCCTTCGGCGCAAAGGTCCCAAAGGAGCTCGTCGACCTGCAGGAAGACAAGCTCAAGAGCTTCAAGATAGTCATGGACTCCATGACCCCCGAGGAAAAGGAGCACCCCGAGCTCATCAAGGCAAGCCGTATCGAACGCATCGCGGCCGGCGCGGGCCGCCCCGAAGCCGACGTCCGCGACCTGCTCACCTACTACAAGAAGATGAAGAAGATGATGAAGTCCATCGGCAGCGAGAAGAAGCTCGCCCGCATGATGAAGCGCATGGGGATGGGCGGCGGCAGCCTGCCGGGGATGTGAGCGACGCTAGTGCTGTTTTTCGCCGATGCCGAAGAGCTTCTGGGAGAGGTTGGTTTTCAGTGCGAAGCGGGTGAGCATCACCGAGCTCGCGATGCCGAGTATGATGGCGATGGCGTGGTAGCTGATGATGAGCGTCGTCTCCCCGGATTCCCTGATGTGGTCGAAGAAGGGGAGCGTCTCCATGATGCCCTCGTAGAGCTCGGCGAATAGGATGAGCTCGACGATGAACATGGCCGAGTGGATGCGGTGGCTGCTTCGGAGGACGCCGCCCATGCGCTTTTCCTCGTTGATGGAGTGTTCCAGGCGCCTGAGCGTCTCGTTTCGGACGACCTCGTCGAGGGTCTGGCGCACGCCGGTGAGCTGGGCCTCGGTCTGGTTGATGAGGTGACCGACGCCGGTCTCGACGTCGCGTATGTCGCTTCTGAGCGCCGCGTTGACGCCCTGCCTGGTGAGAGAGACCTCGTTATAATGAGAGATGTTTTCTATGGACTCGGTGAGGTGCTGGCTGACAAGGCCGTAGGTCGACTTGAGGTCGTAGAGCTTCTCCCGGCTCTGCATGAGGTTCCACTGGGAGTCGTGTATCTGCCGGGTGGTCTCGACGAGGCCTATCTCCCCCCGCTGCAGGGTGTAGATGGTTGCGCTGCTCTCATGTATCTTGCGGCTGAGCTCGAGGGCGAGGCTCTCGATATGGCGGTAGGAGGCCCGGCAGATGGGCAGCTGGAAGGCGTCGAATGGGTAGTCGACGAGGGCGGCCGCCGGGGGGCCGTCCCCGGTCTTGTGGAAGAGGAGGTACCAGTAGGGGATGTGGTGAAAGCGGGTCTGCATGAGGACGACGAGCTTGTCTCCGTTGACGACGGACGCACTTGATTTACCCCGCGGCAATCCCAATTGGTCGGGGAGCTCGGGGTCGCGGAACCGCTGCACAAGCCTTTTGAAGTCGTCTTGGGCATCATAGAGGGAGAAGATGACGGTGTTGGTGATGAGGGCCTCGTTGAACCGGTCGATGACCTCCCTGCGGACGAGCTCGCCCACAGGAGTCTCGTAGCGCAGGCCGCGCTTTCTGATGACGCCGATGGCGCCTTCCACGTTGATGTCGCCTTCGACGCGGCGGGTGATCCTCAGGATCCAGGTGATGGAGCGGGTGAGGGAGACGTGCAGCGACTCCCCGTCGACGGCCAAGTCGATGAAGGCCTCTCCCGCGTGGGAGAGCTTCTTTTTCGTGTAGAACCGCTGGGCGGCCTCGAGGATGGAGGCCGTGACGTCGACGGCCTTCCCCTTGTGCCGCCATTCGGCGCGGTCTCCCTGGAGTGCGAGGAACGCCTCGATGCAGGCGGCGAGGTCTTCGGCGCGGACGCTCTCGACGTCCAGGTAGAAGTCGCGCTTGACGCGCAGGTCGTGGACGATGATGGCCTCGGCCGTCGAGGGCTGGCGCTCGAGCCAGTCTTCGCCGGACTTCAGGGTCAGGGGCTCGGCCATACCATCAAGCAATTGGGAGCCGCCCATATATCAATCCGAAAAGATGACGGTGTCGCCTATTTTCGTCGAGGTGGCGCGTCCCCGGCCGAGCTCGACGACGTACTTGGCGGGCCTACGCGGCTTGTAGACGCGCAGGGTGGCGGGGCGCAGCGGGTGCGCGGGGGGTACCTGCAGGGCGACGTCGACGACGGCTTTTTCAGTGTCAAGCCAGACGACGTCGATGGGGAACGACATGCCGAGCATGTGGATGGTCGAAGCGGGGATGTCCTGCCTCGGTGAGACGAGGACGAGGTCGCGGGGGCCCGAGAAGAGCAGGCCCCGCAGACGGGAGAGGAAGGACTGCGCGAGAGCGGCGTCGTCGCTTAAGACGAGGTCTCGGGTTTGATTGACGACTTTCATCGGATGAGTCCCAGGGTTTATTAGCCCCGAGGGGGTAAAAGTAGTGGGAGGGACCGTGATCTGCGCAACGCTTGTGGAGCCCACTATCGAGGGGATGGTGGCGGCAGCCAACACCACGGACGCCGACCTCGTCGAGGTTCGACTCGATTATCTCAAAGAATTAAACCGATTCGACGATCTCGCAGCAATAGAGAAACCAATAATCGTCTCCTGTCCGCCGAAAAACGAGGGTGGCGTGTTTGAAGGAACAGAAGAGGGGCGGAGTCGACTCCTTCTGAAGGCGCTCCCCCCTGCAGACTACATTACCGTGGAGATGCGCATGGAGGAAGCGGTGAGAGAAACCCTCATCGCGGATGCGAAGAAACAGAGGACCAAAATCATCATTTCATTTCACGACTTTGACCAAACACCATCCCTAGAGGAGCTGTCAGCCATCGTCGACGAACAACGGGTGATGGGCGCCGACGTCGCCAAGGTCGCCTGCAAAGCCAAGACGTCCGACGACGCCGTCACCATGCTGCGGCTGCTTGCGGTAAAAAAAGACGGCGGACCCATCATCGCCATCGCCATGGGCGACCACGGAGTCCTGACGCGAAGCCTCGGCCCCGCGCTCGGCGCCTGCCTCACCTACGCGGCCGTCGACGGCGCCCATGTCGCGGCCCCGGGCCAGTCTTCCGTGGCCGCGATGAAAACGAAGCTGGAGGCGCTCACGAAATGACGCCAGACATCGTCACCCCCGACCTCGGCCGCATCGGCCGCTGCGGCATCCCTGAAGTCATCTACGGGGGGAGCAAGACCGAAGGCGACCTCGCCTCCATCGCGAAGCGGTTCCTCGAAAGCCAGGGCCGCGCCATCGCCACCAAAGTCGACAAAGAGAAGGCGACGAGGGTTAAAAAAGCCCTCAAAGGAGGGGATATCGCGCTCTCATATGACGAGCGGGCGCAGGTCTTGGTCGCGAAGAAGACGGAGCACCGGCAGGACCCCGCAGGCACCATCGGGCTCGTCACCGCCGGCACCAGCGACATTCCCATCGGCGAGGAAGTCCGGCTCGTCGCGACCGAGCTCGGCTGCGAGGTCGTCTACGACTATGATGTCGGCGTCGCCGGCATCCACCGCGTCTACCCCGTCCTTGAGCAGATGAACGATAAGGGGGTGGCAGCCATCGTCGCCGTCGCAGGCATGGAAGGTGCTTTGCCCTCCGTCCTCTCGGGGCTCGTGTCGGTACCCGTCATCGGCGTGCCCACCTCCGTCGGCTACGGCACCAGCCGGGAGGGGCTCACCGCACTCTACGCCATGCTCAACGCCTGCGCGCCCGTCGCCTGCGTCAACATCGACAACGGCTACGGCGCCGCCGTCATCGCCACCCAGATCGCACGACAGAGAAAATGAGCGAAACAGACGACCTATTGACCCTGCTCCAGGACGGCCGCGTCGAAGAGGCGGTCGCAGCAGGATTGAAGGCCGACGACCGATTGGCCGCCGCCGAGCTCTTCAACGACTTCGCCACCACGCTGCGCAACGAGATGCCGCAAAACGTCGCCGACGCGGAAATGCTCTGGAAGGCTGCAGCCAAGCTGAACCCGGACGCCCCGGAGGTTTTCTACAATCTCGGCGTATTGCTGTCAGAACCAGCCGTTCTCGAAAAACGGCCTGACGCGGCAACGGAAGCCGTGGCATACTATCTCGCCGCCCTCGAGCTCAACCCCACCTTCGATGCCGCCCACTACAACCTCGGACTCCTCTACACCTACCTTGGACTCTACGAGGAGGCGCAAAACGAGCTGACCGAGCTCAAAAGCCTCCAGGGAGAGGACGGGGAGGACTATCTAAAACTCAAGACCACCATCGAATATCGCCAAGCCGTGTCCCGATAGATTTCTGGTCGAGTGGAAGTGGGGTCAAGGAAAAGGGTGGGGGTTTAAATAGGGAGGATACACATCCTTTCTAGGATATTTATTCAATTTGGGGGAAAAAGAATGAAAAAATGGGGAATCATATTCATTTTTTTGGTGGCGCTATCCGTAAATGGAGCGGCACAGGGGGTCACCACCATAGAGAACGCCCTCAGCAGCATCTTGTGCGTCATCATCAATCTACTTATTTTCATCGCCGGCGGCATCGCCATCCTCATCATCATCCTCAACGGTATCAAATGGATAGCCTCGGGCGACGATCCCGGCGCGCTCAAACAGGCCCGCCAGGGCATCGTCCACGCCATCGTCGGCCTCATCATCGTGCTCGTGTCCATATTCATCGTTACCACCGTGGTGTCGGCCTCCCCAAGCGACTACACCACGATTTCCGGATGCTCATGACGAAAAAGAGGCGTATTTTCTCAAGACAGTCACGTAGAGCAACGTCACATACAGGGACACAAACGTCGAGGCAAGAAGGGGGACTATCAATGCGAAAGGGGCTCCGAGTTCTCCGTAGGGCGCCTGATACTTCACGATATCCTCGGGCGCTATGAGTAAGCCAAAAAGCACGTGAAAAAGCCCCCCCCATAAGCCGGCCATGGCACCGATGAGAAAGCCTTCAAGGTATTGGACGCGTCCGTAGGCGTCCACCTGCTCCAATCGCCGTCTCCCCAGGGAGAATCCAACGACTCCCGAAAGATACGCGAACCCAGGTACGAGCAGGCCCACCGCGCCCGCCATCGTCCCACCGAAAAACGCCGAAAGCAGGCAGACGTTGAGGTATTCGAGGGGGGAGTGCTTGTGCAGGACGTCGGGGGAATCCCCCACTCCCACATACACCCCGCATACGCCGCAATAGCGACATTCTTTGGCCACTGAATGCCCACAGTGCATGCACCGGCGAGACGCCCCATCCATAACGGTTACCCCATGGGCTCCGCTGTTTATAAGACGACGGCGATTCCTTTCGGTGCAGGCATACTTGTACCAGGGTAACGCAATACGACGCGATGGATGAGGTTCGCATCGAGACCGGTCAAACAGAAGAGCTGGTCGACGTCACCGACAGGCGAGCCACTGACCCGGCCGTGGCCCGCGACATGGTCAAGAGCCTTTCCGGCATCGTCGGCGACGCCGGATTCGAGCACGCCGAGGGCACCCGCGCCGCCCACGTGACGCCCTCGCTTATCGGGTGCACGGCGTTCGTGCCCGTCGAAGACGGCGAACGCAGACTCGGCATCTGGCAGAGCATCTTCTTCGCCGAATTCGACGGCCCCCGCAAAAGGACGCTCTGGGCGCGCATCCCCCCCATCGAGCACTATTTAACGAGACTCCCCCCAGTATTCAACGTGGCCAAGTCGTTGCTCCCCCTCATCGCCCAAGGCATCATCGCGTTCCTCGCAGTCTCCTATCTCAGCTACACTTACCTCGGCCAGACGATCCTGGCGTCGCTCGGGCTCGGCATCGCCTGCGGCATCGGCGCGGCATTGCTCGGCCTCGAAGGCGGCGCAACGGGGAGTGGAGGCCGCCGCCCCCGCCACGAACACGAGGAAGACGACGACGCCGACATCTACGGACGCCCCCTCGACGCCAACGGCAACCCCATCGACGAACACCACCCATACTTCCAAGACGACGAGCACCAGTGAGCGCCTTCCCATCGATTCTCGGCGGGGTTTTTATGGGCATCGTTCCCCATTGACCCATGGTTGAGAGGGATATACGACCTGCCATCGGGGGAGCAGCCATTGCCCTTTTGGGAGCGATACTGCTCAGTTTCTCGGTCAACTCGACGGCAGCGGGCCCCCGACGCCGGCAGCGGACCACAGACCCTCGCCGACGACGCCTACCCCTTCGCAGCCGGCTGGAACCTCATCAGCATCCAATTCAGCGGCCCCCAAGCCAACATCCTCATACCCACCACAACAACTTCCCTGTCGACGACCAGCACCTCGATGACCACCAGCACCTCCACCACAACAAGCTCCACTACGTCGACAAGCAGTTCAACAAGTTCTTCAACACCCACTACATCAAGTACATCAACGAGTACGTCGACGTGAAGAGAAGTTGAATGCCGAATTTTGCGCGAGCAAAAATCCCCCCTTTCTTTTTTGGTACAGCTTTTTTCTTTCGGG
>CAYUFO010000027.1:0-12871 GCA_964443985.1 uncultured archaeon
CGACAAGGCCCTGCTTTTGGCCGCCCGCCCCGAGTTCGGCTACTTCAGCCTCGAGATAAAACGCATCGGCAAGGAGGCCATGGCCGGCCGAAGCCTCACCGAAGCCCTGCAGAAGACCAGCAAGAACGTCCGCTCCACCAACCTCGAGCGCACCATCGACCTCATCATCCAGTCCATCAACAGCGGCGGCAAGCTCGCCGACCTCCTCGACCAGACCGCCGACGACCTCCGCGACCAGCAGATGATACAAAAGGAGATTTCGGCGTCCGTCCTCATGTACGTCTTCTTCATCTTCATCGCCATCGGCATCGGCGCACCCGCCCTCTTCTCCATGAGCGCCTTCCTCGTCGAGCTCATGAGCGGCATGATGAACACGATCGCTGCCGACATGCCCGCAGGCGGCGAAGGCTCCGCCGCCATGCCCATATCCGTCACCGAGGTCCAGATCACCCCCGAATTCATCAAATGGTACAGCATCGGCTCGCTTCTGGCGAGCAGCTTCTTCGGCGCCATGGTCATGGGCCTCATCATGAAGGGCGAGGAACGCGACGGACTCAAGTTCTTCCCCGTCGTCGCCGCCATCAGCCTCGCCCTCTTCTTCATCGGCCGCTTCGTCCTTGACTACGTCCTCGGCGGCATGATGCAGTTTTAAGGCCTCTCTCCCAGAAGTGACACCATGAAACGAACCGTGAAAATGCTGGCCGTCGAGACCGGCCGCTTCATCGCCGTCCTTTCCGAAAACGACATGAAGGAGCTCGGCATCCACGTCAGCGACCGCGTCAAGATAATCGCAGGCGACAAGGCAGCCACCGCCATCGCCGACTCGACGACGACCTTCGTCGAAAAGGGGGAGATAGCCCTCTTCCAAGACCTCAAGAAGGTCCTCGACGTCGACGACGGCAGCGACGTCGAAGTCCGCGTCACCAAGCCCCCGCAATCCGTCAAATACATCAAGAAGAAGATGGAGGGTGCAGCCCTCGAGGATACGGAAATCCGCGCCATCATCGAAGACGTTGTCGACAACAACTTAAGCGACGTCGAGCTCACCTCCTACATCACCAGCGCCTACATCAACGGCTTCACGATGGACGAGACCGTCGCCCTCACCAAAGCCATGGTGGAGACCGGCCAAAACATCGACTTCGGCAGCGACTGCGTCGACAAGCACTGCATCGGGGGCGTCGCCGGCAACACCACCATGCTCGTCGTCCCCATCGTCGCCGCCGCCGGCCTCACCATGCCCAAGACGTCAAGCCGCGCCATCACGTCGCCTGCCGGCACCTCAGACACCATGGAAGTGCTGGCGCCCGTCGGCTTCTCCATCGACGAACTCAAAGCCATCGTCAAAAAGACCGGCGCCTGCATGATATGGGGCGGCGCCGTCAACCTCGCCCCCGCCGACGACCGCATCATCCGCGTCGAATATCCGCTCTCCATCGACCCCGAAGGCCAGGTGCTCGCCAGCGTCATGGCCAAAAAGAAGTCGGTGGGTAGTGACTACGTCGTCATCGACATCCCCGTGGGCGACGGCGCCAAGATCTCCTCCATGGAGGAGGCGACGAGCCTCGCCCACAAGTTCATCGAGCTCGGCAAACGCCTCGACATGGCCGTCGAATGCCTCATCACCGATGGCTCGGCGCCCATCGGCGCGGGCATCGGCCCCGCCCTCGAGGCCCGCGACGTCATGCTCGCCCTCGACAACAGGGGACCCCTCGACCTCATCAACAAGTCGCTCGACCTGGCGGGCGCGCTCTTCGAGCTCGCCGAGAAGGCCCCGAAAGGCGAGGGCCGCAAGATGGCCGAGAACATCCTCCAGTCGGGCAAGGCCATGGCCAAGATGCGCGAGATCATCGCCGCCCAGGGCGGCAACCCAGACATATCCGCAGACGACATCCCCGTCGGCCAGTACACCCACGAGGTGACGAGCGCCATCAGGGGCTCGGTGCGCGCCATCAACAACAAAGCTATATCCAAGGTCGCCCGCATGGCGGGCGCGCCCAAGGACCAGGGAGCAGGCATCTACCTGCACATCGGCGTCGGCGACGAAGTCGAGGAAGGCCAGCCGCTTTACACCATCTACAGCGAAAACGAGAACAAACTCGAAGAAGCAATCGCCTGCGATGCCGAACTCAACCCCATGCGCGTCGGCGGCGTCATCCTCCGTGAGGTTGCGGGATAGCGTTGATTATTAGGCTTCTTTTTCCCAATAGGTGATATGGGACGCTCCCGGGTTCGCTCCACATCGTCAAATCGGTTCATCCACGCAGCCCGCACAGACCCCGCCACCGGCAGATTCCGCGACGCTCATGAACTGCCCCTGCCAAAAACCCTCCAAAGCCCCTACGACGGACACGTCCACACCACAGTATCGGACGGCGAGCGAAGCCCCCTGCAGACCGCCCACGAAGTCCACCAGAACGGCCTCACCATCGTCGTCACCGACCACTACAACCCCTACGGGGCGTTCGCGAGCATGGACGCCCTCGACGGATTGACCAGGTTCGAGCACCCATACAGCTCCGCAGAAATCATCGCGGGCATCGAACTCTCCGTCAACGTCGAACGGGGACGGGGGCTCTCGCGGCTCAACAAGCTCCACCTACTCGGCGTCGGCCTCGACCGAAACGACCCAGGCATCCGCGACATCGCCCGCAAGCGACGCAAAGACATCCGCCACGGCCTGCGGGTGCGCTCAGAACTCATGAATGCTGGATTCGCGTTTGCCGACAATCGAAAAGAGTTCCAGCGGCAACTGGAATTGAAACGCAACCCGTATTCCACGCTCGCCACCGACATCATGGCGTCTGCGAAAAACCTATCGCTCGCCCACGAATTCCTAGGACTGGATCCTTCCCTCAGGGTGTTGACCCGAGCGAAAAAAGCCCACCAAAAGAAGCGGCTCCGTCACGCCATCCGCTCAGGCCTCATCAAGAGATACGGCAGCATACAATTAGACAAACCGACCCTCCAGGAAGGCGTCTCGCTCGTCCACAACGCAGGTGGCATCGCCGTCGTACCCCACATCCTCACAGGCAACAGATGGATAGAGAAGGCGAACAAGAGTGACCTGACCCAACTCTTCAAGAAACTGAAGGCTGCCGGCATCGACGGCATCGAGGCCTTCCACCCCGAGCACCCCCTCGACATGGCCGACAAGATAGCCCAATCCACCTTGGATGCGGGCCTCCTCGTCACCGGCGGCTCGGACGCCCACAAACGCAGCCACCGCCTCGGCGACTTTTCGAAGCGGAAGAACAACCATTGAGGACGTATCTAGATTCTTCGCTGGCTGCGCGGCTTTTTGAGGTCGTAGACGACGAAGAATCCGTGATTGTAGCTTTGCTAGTGGTGGGCGCAGTCGGACAGCCCCCAGGTATCCCGGGCGCTTCGCATCAAGGAAGTCCAAAAGCCATGGGAAAAGAAGAGGAAAGGCCACCTCCAAAAGGACCTCGCCCGAGACCTCGGCATGTCGGAAACCCAGATCCGACGATACGCGAAAAGCGACCCCGCCAGCGCCTTCTTCGTGCCGCCGAAATACCGGCGCCGGCTCGTCGACCTCGACGACTGCGACCCGGAAAAACGAGCCTACCTTCTCGGCACGTACTTCAGCGTCCAGTCCAAGGGCTCCAAGACAAAATACGCCCGGACCACATCTTCACTTCAATGACTGGCACTGTGTTCACCTATTTGCCGGGACACATTGCGGCGACCTTGACGTCGATGTTTTTGTTGGCGTAGGCCTTCGCATAGTGGTTGCAGAAGTCGGCGGCGAGTTTTTTGGCGCGTTCGTCGTAGGCCTTCTTGTCGGTCCAGGTGTGCTTGGGGTGCAGGACCTCGGAGTCGACGCCGGGGCAGGTCTTGGGCACGAAGACGTGGAAGAGGGGGTCGGCTTCGTATTCGACGTCTTCGAGGGCGCCCGACAGGCAGGCCGTGACGATGGCGCGGGTGAGCATGATGTCCATGCGACGGCCGACGCCGTAGGGTCCGCCGCTCCAGCCCGTGTTGACGAGGTAGACGGAGGCGCCGTGCTTTTGCATCTTCTCGCCGAGGAGTTTCGCGTAGGCATCGGGGTTTCGGGGCATGAAGGGGCTGCCGAAGAAGCGGCTGAACGTCGACACGGGGTCGGTGACGCCGCGTTCGGTGCCGGCGAGCTTGCTGGTGTAGCCCATGAGAAACCAGAGCATCGCCATCTCGGGCGTGAGTTTTGAGACGGGGGGAAGGACGCCGTTGGCGTCGGCGGTCAGAAAGAGGATGGTATTGGGGTGACCGGAGACGGGGGGCGTCTTGATGTTTGTGAGGAACGAGAGAGGATAGCTGCCGCGGCTGTTGGGCGTGTATCGTTCGTCGTCGACGTCGAAGGTGCCGTCGGGATACATCATGCAGTTCTCGATGATGGCGCCGTGCTCGGGGTAGGGAGCGTCGTGGAAGCAGGCGGTAAATATCTCGGGCTCCTTTTCGGCGCGCAGGTTGATGAGCTTGGCGTAGCAGCCGTTCTCGAAGTTGGCGATGCCCGTATCGTTCCAGCCGTGCTCGTCGTCGCCGAGGAGCGCGCGGTCGGGGTCGGCCGACAGCGTGGTCTTGCCGGTGCCCGAAAGGCCCAAAAGGAGGGCGCAGTCGCCATCCCTTCCCTCGTTGGCGGAACAGTGGAGGGGGAGGACGCCGGCTCCGGGCAGCAGATAGTTCATGACCGTGAACAGGAGCTTCTTGACGCTTCCCGCGTACGCCGAGCCATAGACGACGCCGACGTTGTTGTCGACGTCCATGGCGATGGCCATCATCGACGTGGACCCGTCCGCGCGGGTCCGCAGCCGTCCTTCGTAACGCTGTGGGTCGAGGTTGTCATAGGGGAGGACGATGAGGTTGAAAGGACGGTCCGCGAAGACGCTGTCCTCGATGCCGTCCATGACGGGCCGGAACATGTTGTCGGTGAAGAGCGCCGGGATGGCGCGGTCGGAGACCGTCGACACGGGGAGCGCATACGATGCGTCGGCCCCCAGGCAGCGGTCGGTGACGTAGAATGTGTCTTTCTCTGCGAGCGCCTGCATCGCGTCCGCGAAGACCATGTCGAAGGTCTCGGGGTCGAGGGGGATGTTGTTGGGGGAATCCCAGTCGATGGTGCCCTCGCTTTCCGGCCGCCTGACGATGTAGGTGTCCTTGGGGCTTCGTCCCGTCGACTCGACGGGCGTCCACGTGGCGAGCGCGCCGTTGGCCGAGACGAGCGCCTCCTTGTTGTCGACGACCGCTTGGATGAGTTCCGTTCGTGGAGCGTTCACGACCGTAGAAGAATGTGCCTGAATCAATTCGCGAGTCTTTTTTGCGTATTCCATGATAATCCCCCCGTAAAAGTGAGATGCGCCTAGGTGGCGTAGGGATGAGCCTGACGGTGGCCGGAACTACTCTTTTTCTGCGACCGCGTTGAGGGAGCCTTCCTGGCCGGGGCGGTTGCTGACGACGACGTCGAGGTCCTTGCCGTCGGGGGACTTCACGGTGAGCAGCGCCCCCTTGGTGATGATGTTTCGACGGCTGAAGTCGCGGCTTGCGGGGTTCTCCTTGACGGTGACGATGTCGCAGACGACGTTTTTCCCGTCCACGAGGACATTGCATTTCTCGGCGCGGACGAGCTTGGTCTTCTCGCTGCCGCCCTTGGCCTTGACCTTTTTGGCTTTTTTTTCGCCGATAGCGGTCTCGGTCGCGAATCGTCCGATGCCGTATTTGCGCTTCTTGCGAGCCCTGGACTCCTTGTTGTGGTACATCGTGAGAGAATGTAATAGGGCACTGGTGCATAAAAAGGTAGCGCATGTAATCTCTTAGGAGAATGCCTGGCTATCGAACGCATCTTTTGGGGTTTTGGGCCGTGGCGCTGCCGGCATTGCTCGTGAACCTAGAACGCGATTTTTTCTCGGTGACCCCCCTCGAGGTCGCGGGCGGGCTCCTTCTGGGGTCGGTGTACGCCATCCTCCCCGACATCGACACGCCGAGCTCGAAGATCAGAAAGCCCGTGTCGGTCGCGTGCCTGTCGATAGTCATCATCGGCATCGCGGGATTCCTCTCGGGGGCATTGGATGTGCGCGTCCTGTACGTCGCCCTCGCGGCGGCAGTCGTGCCCTATCTCTTGTGGTTCGCCCGCCACCGCAGGCTCTACCACACGCCCGCGGTCGGCATCCTGTTCGCCCTGCCGTGGTACGCGCTCGACCCGGTGTACGCCGCCTTCGCCATGGCGGGCTATCTCAGCCATCTCGTCCTCGACGAAGAAGTCTTTCGGTGATCACTCAGGACGTGAGGCAGGCCACCTGATAGGGATGCCCGTCAACGCGGATGAGAGTGAAGGCGACTCCCACGGAGGCCTCGCCGCCGTCCTTGGTGAGGAGCTTCATGTCCTCGATGACGCCCCCCTTGGTCAGCACCCCCTTGAGGATGTCCTTGCGGTTCTCCTCGGAGAGGCTCGAAAAGCTGTAGATCTGGCGGCCGTACATCTCCTCGGGCGTGTAGCCGAAGCGCTCTGCGGCGGCAGGCGCCACGTAGACGAAGTTCATCGAATAAAGGTCGACGATGGCGTCTGGCTTGCCAACCTCCTCGCGTGCCGCTGCAAGAATCGGTTCCAGTTGCTCGTCCATCGGCACCTATTAGACGGGAAACTTAATATGTCGTGGGAGCATACGGGGTTTTATAGGTTCGACCCCCAAAAAGCATATCCTCATCGTTATAGGTGACGGTGTCATGTGCTATGCCATCCCAGGAAAAGTGGTATCCCGCGACGGGGACGACGGCGTCGTCGACTATGGCGGCGTCAAAAAGGCAGCCAACCTAACATTCATGCCCAAGGCGGGCGTCGGCGACTACGTGCTCGTCCACGCCGGCTTCGCCATCGAAAAGGTCGACGAACAGTCGGCTGAGGAGTCGCTTGCCATCGCGCGCCAGATGCTTGACGCGGAACGGGAGGGACGCGCGGGAGCCAGGAGATGACCGACGAGCAACGGCTGCTCGAAAGCCACCTCGAACGCATCCGGCAGACCGCAGCGGCAATCGACGGCGACGTCACAGTCATGGAGATATGCGGGGGCCACACCAACGTCATCCTCGGATACGGCATCCGCGACCTCCTGCCCGACAACGTACGGCTCATCTCGGGCCCAGGCTGCCCCGTCTGCGTGTCCGCCCAGCGCGACATCGACTGCGTCATCGAGCTCGCGGGCAGGGGCGTCCCCGTCGCCACCTACGGCGACATGCTGCGGGTGCCAGGCACAAGGGGGACGCTCGAGCGGGCGAAGGCACAGGGCCATCCCGTCTACGAGGTGTATTCGGCCGCAGACGCCCTCTCCCTGCGAGAGAAGCACGACGACCTCGTCTTCTTCGGCGTCGGCTTCGAGACGACAGCCCCCATGTCGACGCACCTCCTCGAGCACGGCGTCCCCGTCTACTCGGTGCACAAGCTGGTGCCGCCCGCCATGCGGGCGCTCACGGCGGGAGACGTCGCCATCGACGGGTTCATCGACCCCGGCCACGTGTCCACCATCATCGGCGCAGCGCCCTACCGGGAGATAAAGGTACCGCAGGTCATCGCGGGATTCACGGCGGAGCGCGTCATTCGCGCGCTGTCACTGCTCTTGGAGCTCATTCGGGATGATACGCCAGTCGTCGTCAACGGCTACCCCGAAGCCGTCCGCGAGGAGGGCAACCGGGCGGCCCGGGAGAAGCTCGACGAACATTTCAGTGTCGAAGACAGCGAGTGGCGCGGCCTCGGAAGGCTCCCCCGTTCGGGATTCGAGGTGCGAGCCGACGACCTCAACGCGAAAAGAATCCACGAAGACGCCCTCGCAAGCATACCCGAACCAGAGGATACCGGCTGCCGCTGCGGGGACGTGTTGCGCGGCTTCATCGAGCCAGTCGAGTGCCCCCTCTACAAGACGCGCTGCAGGCCCGACGACCCCCAGGGCGCCTGCATGGTGTCGGCGGAAGGCAGTTGCTCCATCAGCTGCCGCTACGGAAAATGACAACGGAAAAGGACGTCATCGAGCTCGCAGACGGCGCGGGCGGCAGGGAGATGGCTGAGCTCATCGCCTCGTTCGCCTACGGCGAGCGGGGGGCATGGCAGTGCTGGGACGACGATGCCGCGCTCTATGACCTCGGAGACGGCCGACTGCTCGCCTACACCACCGACGCCTACGTCGTCGACCCCGTCTTCTTCCCCGGCGGCGACATCGGCCACCTCGCCGCCTCGGGCACCATCAACGACCTCGCCGTCATGGGCGCCGAGCCCTTAGGGCTTTCCGTGGCGTTCATCCTCGAGGAAGGCTTCCCCCGGGCAGACCTCGAAAAGACTGTTTCGTCCGTCGACGCCGTCAGCAGAGAGACGGGCGTTGCCATCGCGACCGGCGACACCAAGGTCATGCCCCATGGCGCCGTCGACAAGATAGTCGTGACTACGTCTGGCGTCGGTGTCGTCGAAAAGGACCGCGTACTCACCAAAGAAATCGAGCCGGGCGACGCCGTCATCGCCTCGGGCGGCCTCGGCGAGCACGCGGTGGCGTTGCTTTCTGCACGCTTCGACTACGAGACCGACCTCGTGTCGGACTCCAAACCCGTCATCGAGGAAATCCGCGCCGTCCGCGACCGCGTCAAGGTCGCCAAGGACCCGACCCGCGGCGGCATCGCCGCCACCCTCAACGAGCTCGCCGCCAGGCACGGCGTCGGCCTCGTCCTCGAGGAAGAAGCTATCCCCTTGAAAAAAGAGGTCGCCACCGTCGCCGACCTGCTCGGCGTCAGCCCCTTTGAGCTGGCGAGCGAGGGGAGATTCATAGCCGTGACCGCGGCAGAGGATGCCGCATCCGTCGTAAAAGAACTGCGATCATTTAATCAGGATGCGGCAATCATAGGAGAGGTCGTCGACGGGAGGGGCGTCACGCTGAAAACCGTCCTCGGACAAAGGACGCTCCCCGTGCCCTCAGGCCGGCTTGTCCCCCGCATCTGCTAGGAAGATTCTTCTGCGAGGAGGGCTGCGAGATAGGCCTGCCCGTAGCAGGTGCCGCCGTCGCCTGCGGGAATGGCGTGGTTGACGAGCACACCGTTCTCGAGGAAGTATTCCGTCATCTGGCGGTTGTAGGTGACGCCGCCCGAGCAGACGATGGGCACGCCCCTCTTTTCGGTCTTCTGGCAGGCGATGGCAAAAAGCCCCCGGGCCACGTAGTCCTGGGCGGTGGCGGCAAGCTTCCCTTTCTCTTCGTTGCGGTGGTCGAGGAGGAACCGAAAGAGGGCGTTCGTGTCGAGGATGCGGCGTCCCTCGTGGGTCGAGAAAACGGGTTCGATAGAGAGGGCGTCAGTCGCCGCCGATTCGAGGAGCATCGCGGGCCGGCCGTCGTAGGTGCGCTCTTCGAGGAGGCCGAGGAAGGCGGCGGCCGCGTCGAGGACGCGTCCCGTGCTCGTCGTCTGGGGAACGTTGAAGCCGTCGGCGAGTTGATTCAGGTAAAGGCCAGATTCTTTTTCGGAAAAGAGGGCGAGGTCGAGTAGTTCGTTTTCTGAGAGGAACGTGGAGAGGATGCCGAAGAGCATGCGTTTCGGGTGTCTCGTCGCCGCGTCGCCGCCGAGCTGCGGCTGCGGTCGTAGGCTGCCGATGCGCTCGAAGCCCGTGTGCCCCGTGACCGACAACACCTCGCCGCCCCAGACGGTGCCGTCGGCGCCGTAGCCGGTGCCGTCGCAGGCGATGCCGACGTAGTCTGCGATGCCGCCGTGCTCTGCCGCGACGCTTGCGATGTGGGCGTGGTGGTGCTGGACCTGGATGAGTTGCGCGTCATGGCGGTCTGCTAGTTCCTTTGCGTATTGCGTCGAGTAGTAGCCGGGGTGCAGGTCGGCTGCGACTATCTTCGGGGTGAGCCGGGTGAGGCGGATGATGCGGTCGATGGCCTGCCGCATGAACTCTTGGTTGGCGAGCTTGTCTGTCGTGCCGAGGTACTGGGAGAGGTAGCACTTGTCCTTTTTCGCGGCGGCGACAGCGTTGTTCATCTCGGCGCCGACCGCGAGGACGTCGGTTCCCTTGGCGGGCAGCGGCACGGGCAGGGGGACGTAGCCGCGGCTTCGGCGCAGATAGAGCGTCTCGTCTCCCACGACCTTGAGCACGGAGTCGTCTGCGCGGTTGACGATGCGCCGCTCGTGGGTCAGGAAGTGGCGGCCGACGGATTCGTCGAGGGCGACGGGGTCGCCGGGCACGTTGGCCGACGTCAGGACGAGGGGCTCGTCGACGTGGTCGAAGAGAAGGGCATGCAGGGCGGTGTAGGGCAGCATGACGCCCAGCGAGTCGAGCTCGGACACCGATGGATAGGAGCGTGGGTCCTTCTTCCGGCAGACCACGATGGGGCGGGCGGGGCTTTCGAGGAGTTCGCGTTCTTTCCTTGCAAGCTGGACGATGTCTGCGGCCATGGCGACATCCCGTACGAGGAGGGCGAAGGGCTTGTCGGGTCGGTGCAGATAGTCGCGGACTCCCGAGACTGCGTCGTCTTTGGCACGGCAGCAGATGTGGAATCCGCCGACGCCCTTGATGGAGACAAACTCGCCCTTCTTAATCAAGGACACTGCTTTCTTGATGGTTCCCCGGTCCGTTTTGCCGGTTGCGTCTTTTCCGCCAGAGAGGAGCTTCAGTCTCGGCCCGCATCTCTTGCAGGCCACCGTCTGGGCGTGGTAGCGGCGGTCGAGGGGATTCGTGTATTCTTGCCGGCAATCGGCGCACATCTCAAAGTCGGCCATCGAGGTCGTGGGCCGGTCGTAGGGGTAGTCTTCGATGATGCTCATGCGGGGCCCGCAGTTCGTGCATGTGATGAAGTAGTAGCCGTGGCGGCGATTTTTTTCGTCTCTAAGTTCGGCGAGGCATTCGGGGCACGTGAAGATATCGGGAGGGAGCTCCGTCTCGCCGACGCCCGCCTCGCTTTCCAGGATGGAGAACTCGGAGAACGACGCTTCGCCTTCGAAAGACTCCCTCGTGTGTCCGGTTATGCGGGCCAGGGGAGGGAGATTGTCCAATGAGGAAAGGAATCCCCCGTCATCGACGACGACCTCGACGCCCGCGCCAATGTTTTTCACATACCCCCGAAGGCCGCGTTCCGTGGCGGCCCGATAGATGTAGGGCCGGAACCCCACGCCCTGGACGACACCCGACACCACGAATCGATAGAATCCCTTTGCCACGTGAGAGAACACCGCTGACTAATGGGACAATCCGCCTAAATAAAGACTACTTTCGGAAACGGAGAAACGGCGGCACCACCCAGTGCGTGCAAGCCCGCCGGCCCCCCGCCCGGTTGAGGCGGCTGCCGCAGAAGAAGTTGTCGAAGGCCACGAACGCGATGACGGCGCACAACGCCAGGGGGAACCATTCCCCGCGCACCCCGTAATAGACGAGGCCCGCCAGCCCGGCAACACCCGCCAGGCCGAAGGCGACGGTGGATGCGACATAGAGGCGATAGTTTCCGCTGGCCATGGATGGAGAAGGGGTTTTAGACGTTAATTATTCTTGGTCGGTTTTTTCGAGGTCTTCTTGGCTGTGTCGGGTAGGGTGAAGCGGATGGTGGTACCTTGGTCAAGTCCGTCGCTTTCGGCCCAGATGCGCCCGCCGTGGGCTTCGATGATGCGCTGGCAGATGGAGAGTCCGAGGCCGGTGCTGTGGTGGTGGCGGCT
Source organism: uncultured archaeon (assembly GCA_964443985.1). Taxonomy (GTDB): domain Archaea; phylum Altiarchaeota; class Altiarchaeia; order IMC4; family JBDREA01; genus JBDREA01. The sequence goes on from CAYUFO010000027.1 coordinate 11,662, forward strand.
GGTGTCTGCTTTGTGGAACTCCAGGAATATTTTTTCGATCTCTTCTTTTTCAAGACCGATGCCGGTGTCTCCGATGCTGACTTCGATGCCGGCGGCCGTGGGCCTCGCAGCGTAGGTGAGGGTGCCCCCCCCGTGGGGTGAATTTGATGGCATTGCTGGTGAGGTTTTCGAGGACTTCGCGGATGCGGGTGGCGTCGACTGAAACAGGGGTGAGGTGTTTGGCTATCCTGGTTTTGACGTCAAGGCCGTGTGCTTTATACAGCTGCCGGTTGGAGGACACGACTGAATGGATGATGTCGCCGACGTCGGTGGGTTTGCGGTCGACGTTGATGCACCCCTTGTCAAGCATCGAGTAGGCGAGGGTGTCGGCGACGAGTCGGGTGAGGTAGCCGGTGTTGTCGATGCAGACTTGGAGGTATTTCTTGTCTTCCTCGTCTGAGAGTTCGTCTTTGAGCATGGGGAGGATGGTAGTCAAAGGCATTAAGGGTGTGCGCAGGTCGTGGCTGAGCTGGCGGATGAAGCTGTCTTTGAATTCGAGGAGGCCATAGATCTCCTTGGTGGCGTTCTTGAGTTCCCGGGTTCGCTCCGCTACCTTTTCTTCGAGGGTGGCGTTGAGTTCGGCGAGCGCCTCTTCGGCCATCTTACGGTCGTGGATGTCGGTGAGGACGCCCTGGAGCCCCACAGGCTTGCCGTCGTCGAGTATCTCGCGCGAAAGCGAACGCATCCACCGGTAGCCGCCCCGTTTGGTGTGCAGGCGGAAGTCGAGGGGGATGTGCTCGCCGGCGAGGGCGCGTTTGATGCCGTCCTTCATGAGTGGAAGGTCTTCGGGGTGGACGAAGTCGGCGACGTTGCGGCCGACTGTTCCCTTGACGCTCCAGCCGAGCCGGTCTTTGACGACGGGGCTGATGTACGTTACGGTCCCCCGGGTGTCGATGCAGTAGATGATATCATTGATGTTTTCCGTGAGATCGCGGTATTTTTTCTCGCTTTCCTCTATTTTTTCTGCGGCTTGCATGAGGCAGGTTATGTCGCGGCTTGCTTCGACAACATAGGTGACGCGGCCCGTGTCGTCTTTCATGGGGGAAAGCATGAGGTCCATGTGGGCTGTGGAGCCGTCCGCCTTTTTGAGCTCGAGTTCGCAGTCGTGGATGCTGCCGTGTTTTTTGAATTGAGGGAACTGCTTTTTGAAGTGCGTGGGATTGCCGGGGGC
>CAYUFO010000028.1:0-1100 GCA_964443985.1 uncultured archaeon
TCCGCAATGTGTCCGGCCGTTGTGGCGGTTTCCTCGAAGGCGTTGGGGGCGGCGGCGAAGGCGACGCTGTCCGCTGCAGCGGGTGCTCCGCCGGCAAGGGAGGCTTCAGGCGGAGGGGCCCGGAGGGACTCAGTCGCCGCCCTGACGGGGACGCGGAAGACGGCGTATTCCTGCAGCGAATTGAACATCCGTATGAATGAGCCGCCGAGGGCGAGCAAGGTGACGCCGAGGAGTATCCAGATCTTGGCTTCCAATGGATGCAGGACCGAACGCCCCTTGGTGGTGAGCTTGTAGTACTTCCACTTCATACCCTTATCGTCTTGGTAGATGAGGCCGGCGACGACGAGCTTGTCGAGGTGCTCCTTGATGGTCGAAGGCCGCATGTCCATGGCGTCGGCGAGGTCGGTGAGGGTGAGCTTGCGCTCGTCGAGGCGCTTGAGTATGTCGACGCGGGTGTCGGCGGCGAGGGCCTTGAAGGCCTCCCGGTCCAATGTGATCTTCTCTTCGACCATGGCGGTGTTAGGATTTGGGCAGCGGTTATATAAACCGGCTCTGCTTTGTTTCGGCAGACACCGAAAAATGGGCACCCTCGCGTCAGTCGGCTCCCCGCAGGACGCCCTTCTCAAGGAAGACGGCGCCGTCGAGGGTGACGGTGGGCGCACAGACGATGCCGTCGATGTGGACGGCGACGTCGTTTGCGCCGCCGAAGCTGACGTTGTTGCCGAAGGCGACGTGGATGGTGCCGAGGACTTTTTCGTCTTCGAGGACGTTGCCGATGAGGCGGGCGGCGGGGTTGGTGCCGACGCCGAATTCGGCGACGGCAAATGCGTCAGCGCCCTCGGATGCGAGAGCTTCTTCGATGCGTTTGGCCTGCGTGCCCCCCCGGATGCTCACCGCACCGCCTGCCTCGACCTCGATGGTGACTGGCTCATCGAGCGCGTCCATCATGGCGCCGTCGACGACGAGAACGCCCTCTCCCACGCCTTCGACTGGGGCCAGGCAGACCTCGCCTGCGGGGAGGTTGCCCCATGTTCCCGGTTCGTGGTAGCGGCCGGTGTCGGCGAAGATCGCATGGATGCCGCGCTAGCGCTGCTGGACAA